>PNKW01000009.1 GCA_013822695.1 Erythrobacter sp.
TGCCCGTAACCAGCGCCCGTTCGAGCGCCGCCGCGGCGACTCCCAGCGCCGGTTCGCCGAACATCGCCGCCGTGCCCGCGAGCTTGTGCAGCAGCCGCGCCAGATCGCCCGCTTCGGTGCCTGCACTTCCCGGCTCGCCAGCCTGCGCGAGCGAGCCATCGGCCAGTCCTGCCGCGACCGCCGCGACCGCCTCCAGCCGCCGCGCCTGCCAGCGCGCGACCAGCTGCGGCGAGCGCGCCAGCGCCGTTGCGCGTGCCGCGGTATCGGCAATCCGGGCGGGCGTCGCCGCAGCACCGCCCCCGCGCCCGCCCGCCCCCGTCCCTGCGGGTTCGGCCTCGACGATCCGCGTCGGCAGCCAGCGTTGCAGCGCACGGGCGAGCTGGGCGAAGACCACCGGCTTGGCGAGGTGTCCCTGCATCCCTGCCGCGCGCGCTGCGGCGACATCCTCTGGGTAGGCATTGGCGGTCAGCGCGATCACCGGCAGCAGCCCCGGCCCGATCCCCTCCGCCCGGATCGCGCGGGTCGCGGCGAGGCCGTCGCAATCGGGCATCTGCACATCCATCAGCACCAGATCATAGGGCCGCGCGCGCATCACCGAATCGATCACCATCGCGATCGCCTCGTTCCCGTCATGCGCGACATCGACCTCCTGCCCGCAGCGTTCGAGCATCTCGGTGACGAGCAGCCGGTTGATGTCGTGATCCTCGACCAGCAGGATGCGGGCAGGCGCGAGGCCTGCGCCGGACGCGCCGTGCCCCGCCGTGCCCGGCCCGGCCAGCGGCGGCGGCTCGGCGAGCACCGGCAGCGCGGCGGGCGGGGCGAGGGTGGCCGGCAGCACCAGCATGAAGCGCGAACCTTCGCCGGGCGCGCTCTCGACCTCGATCCGCCCGCCCAGCAGGGCGGCGAGCTGTCGGCTGATCGAAAGCCCGAGCCCGGTGCCGCCGTAACGCCGCGCCGTGCTCGCCTCGCCCTGCGTGAAGGGCAGGAAGATCGTCTCGAGCTGGCGCGGGCTGATCCCGATCCCGCTGTCGGCCACGGTCACGCGCACTTCGTGGCGGGAGACGCGGTAAGAGACCGCAATCGCTCCCGCTTCGGTGAACTTCACCGCATTGCCGATGAGGTTGAGCATGATCTGGCGCAGGCGCAGCCCGTCGGTCAGCACCCAGGGCGGCCGTGCCTCGGAATAGCGGCTGTCGGCGTCCCCGTCGCGATCGCATTCGAGGGTGAGCGACAGCCCCTTGCGTTCCGCTGCGGGGCGGTGGAGCGCGGCGCACTCGCCAAGGCTGGCGTGGAGGTTGACCGGCGCATGGTCGACCGCGAACTGCCCGCTCTCGATCTTCGAGAGATCGAGCACGTCGTTGAGCAGCATCATCATCGAGCGGCCCGATTGCACGATCAGCTCGGCAAAGCGACGCTGGTCGGCCGCAAGCTCGCCCTGCAGCATCAGCTCGGCAAAGCCCAGCACGCCGTTCATCGGCGTCCGGATCTCGTGGCTCATATTGGCAAGGAATTCGGACTTGGCGCGCGCGGCGTTCTCGGCATGGCGGCGCACGCGGGTGAGCAGCAATTCGAGCTCGACCCGCTCGGTCACGTCGCGCGTGGCGACCACCACAGCTTCGGGAGCGCCGCTTGCGGGATCGCGCACCAGCACGCAGTCCGCCTCGAGGAAGACAGGCGATCCATCGGGCGAATCATTGTAGCGGCGATAGGTGACCCGCTCGCGCTCGCTCTGGCCAGCCAGCAGCCGCTCCATCGCCTCGTTCGCCCGGGGCTGCGCCTCGGGATGGAGCCGGGCGGAGGCATGACGGCCGAGGAAGGTCGAGGGCGGCACCCCCATCACATCTGCCACCGAGGGTGAGGCATAGGTGCACATCCCGGCAAGATCGAACCGCAGGATCGCATCGGAGATGTTGTCGGCGAGCAGATCGACTTCGCGCTTGCCCGCCTCGAGCTGCGCCATCATCCGGTCGCGCCCGGCGAGGATCGCGGCGACCGGGAGCCCGGTGAGGAAGTTGGCCGCGACGAAGGCCTGGAGCAGGTGCAGTTCGGCAATCGCGCCGCTGGCGGCCGCGATCGGCCCGCGGCCGTCGAAGGTCATCACCCCCGCCACCACCGCCACGCCCGCAACATTGAGCGCGCTGCCGAGGCTGCCCAGCCGGAAGGCGTGGAGCAGGGTGATCGGCTGGATCAGGAACATCAGCGGATAATGTGTCTGGTTGAACACCAGAAAGGCGCTCACCATCCCGCCTACCAGCAGGGCTGCGCTTTCGGGTGCGCTTGCGGGCGCCGGCGCGAGCCGGGCGCGCAGCCGGTCGACCAGCAGCAGCACTGGCGGCACGATCAGCACCATCGCCATGCTGTCGGTCAGGAACCACACCAGCGCGCCTGCGCGCCAGCTCTCCCAATTGCCGCCGAGCACCGGCATGACGAAGACCGCCGAGACCAGCGGGCCGACCAGCCCGCCGGCCCACACGAAGCGCGCCAGATCGCCGAGCCGGGTCATGTCCGGCTCGCTGTGCCCGGCGACGCGGGTGAGCGCCAGGACGATGATGATCTCGGCCAGGTTGGCGAGGCTGAAGACCAGCGCCACCTGGTCGGGCAGATGTACCACGGCGTTGGCGGCAAGGCTGGCGGCGAAGCAGGCGGCGAGCAGCGGCAGTTCGCAGCGGAGCCGGGCGCGCAGCAGCATCGCGACGAGGCAGGCATTGGGCAGCCAGATCGGGCTGACCGTCTCGCCTGCATGGGCCAGCGCGAGGCTGAGGCAGGCGATCACGAGGTAGCCCGCCCCGCCGATCAGCGCCGCAGCGAGGCTGCGGCGGTCGGCCGGGCCGATTGCGATGCCGGTCAGGCTCAGCCACCGTCGCAGCGCCGTCTGCAGGCGTATCCCGGGCTGCTCCGGGGGGCGGGCTTCGGCTGAGTGGATTGCGGATCGGGAGGCACTACGCGGCCCTTGCGCAAATGCAGCAGCGGCAGGCGCGGGCGCGCGTGCGGCGGACGCGCGCGACGCACTGCCAGTCGGCGCACGCGCAGGGGCCGCGTCCGGCGGGACGCGGTCCTCATCGGCATCCAGCGGATCGCTGCCGCAGTGCCGCTCGTGATCCAGTCCGCGCTCGATCGTGCGCTCCATCGCCAATTGCTGCGCGGCTGTTATAAGCCTCGCTTGCGGCTTGCGGGGACAATCGCATCCGAAATGGAGCAAAGGGAGTGGCGCGTCCGGACGACATGGCAAGCGAGGGGACCTATAGCGCGCAAAAGCGGCGGCTGCGCTGGCCGGTGGTGGCGGGGCTGGTGGTGTTCCATGCCGCCGCGCTCTACGGCCTCGCGCGCGCTTTCGCGCCCGACATCACGGCGACGGTCGAGCGGCAGGTGGTCGCGGCCTTCGACATCACCGCGCCCGATCCTGCCCCGCCCCCGCCCGAAAACCGCTCCGAACCGGACGAGGGAGCGCAAGGCGCGCCCGGGCGCGAGGCGGTGGCCAAGCCGGTCGCGGCCCCGGTTCCGCAGCGGCGTCTCAAGGAGGACGTCGTCCTGCCGCGCGCGTCCTCGACCGGCACAGCGACAAAATCGGGCGGGGCGGCAGCGGGCGAGGGCACGGGTGCGGCGGGCAGCGGCTCGGGCACCGGCAGTGGCAATTCCGGGAGCGGGCGCGGCGGGGTGGCGGTTTCCAAGCCGGTCCACATCTCGGGCAAGATCGACAATGCGCGCGACTACCCCGTGCCCCCGGGCGGACGCGAGGTGCGCAAGGGCACGCAGGTGATCGTGCGCGTCACCGTCACGCCCGAAGGCCGGGCGCGCGATTGCGTCGTCGTCCGCCCGAGCCCCGATCCGCAGGCCGACAGCATCACCTGCCGGCTGGTCGAAAGCCGCCTCGGCTTCCGCCCGGCGATGGACGCCAACGGCAATCCGGTCGCAGCGCCCTTCTATTGGCGCCAGCAGTGGTTCTGATGCGGCGGCAGGATGGCCTGCCGATGCGGCTGACCGAGCACTTCGCAGTGGCATCGCGTCTTGCGGCTGATATAGCCCGCATCACCACGAAGGGGGCTTTGCGAAGGTGTCGGTGATCTGTCCGGTAATTCTGTGCGGCGGCAGCGGGACGCGGCTGTGGCCGGTCAGCCGCAAGGCGGTGCCCAAGCCCTTCCTCCCGCTGGTGAGCGCGGAGACGCTGTTCGAGCAGGCGGTGCGCCGCGTCGCGGGTGACACGCGCTTTGCCCCGCCGATGGTGGTGGCGGGCCCGGCCCATGCCGATCTCATCACGGCGCAGCTTGGCGATGCGCCGGGCGCGCGGCTGGTGATCGAACCGGCGGCGAAGAACACCGCCCCCGCCATCGCGCTCGCCGCCGCGCTGCTGCCCGCCGATGCGGTGATGCTGGTCTGCCCGAGCGACCACCACATTGCCGACAGCGCCGCCTTCCGTGCCGCCGCGCTGGCCGCTGCGGCGCTGGCGCGCGAGGATTACCTCGTCAGCTTCGGCATCGCCGCCGACCGGCCCGAGACCGGCTATGGCTACCTTCGCCGGGGCGAGCCGCTCGCGGGCGGCTACGCGATCCGCCAGTTCGTCGAAAAGCCCGATCTCGAGCGCGCGCGGGAATACCTCGCCAGCGGCGAGTATAGCTGGAACGGCGGGATCTTCGCCTTCCGCGCCGGGCACCTGCTCGCCGAACTCGCCGCGCATCGCCCCGCAATGGCGCGGCTCGTCGCCGAAGCGGTCGCGGGGGGCGTGGCCGAGGGCGCGCGGTTCCATCCGGCGGCTGAGCCTTTCGCCGCCATCGAGGGGGACTCGGTCGACTACGCCGTCATGGAAAACACCGCCCGCGCGGCGATGGTGCCGGCCGACATGGGCTGGTCCGACATCGGCAACTGGGCCGCGCTTGCCGATGCGCTGGCGGGCGAGGCGGACGAGAGCGGCAATGTCGTGCGCGGCCGCGTCGACCTTGCTGCCTGCTGCGATGTCTTTGCCACCACCGATGGCCCGCGCATTTCGGCCGTCGGCCTCGAAGGCGTGTGCATCATCGTCTCCGATGGTGAGGTGCTGGTCACCACGCGCGATGGCGCGCAGGCCGTCGGCAAGCTGCCCGGAGCGGTGAACCAGTAATGGCGCGCCAGCTCCCCACGAAGATAGTCGAGAAGGTGTGGGGCCGCGACACGCTGCCCGCTCCCTTTGTTGCGCCCGCCGGGACGCAGATCGGCGAGATCTGGTTCGAGCCTCCGCCGGAAGTGCCGCAGGTTTTGGTCAAGTATCTGTTTACAAATGAAAAACTATCCGTGCAGGTGCATCCCTCCGATGCCACCGCGCTTGCCGGAGAGGCGGGCAAGGAGGAGTGCTGGCTGGTGCTCGATGCCGAGCCGGGCGCGACGCTCGCCATCGGCTTTGTGCGTGAGGTGAGCCCTGCCGAGATCGAGGCGGCGGCAAAGGACGGCACCATCGAAGACCTGCTGACCTGGCACCCGGCGCGCGCGGGCGATCTGTTCTACCTGCCCGCAGGCACGGTCCACGCCATCGGGCCGGGGCTGGCGCTGGTCGAGGTGCAGCAGACCAGCGAGACCACCTTTCGCCTCTACGACTATGGCCGCCCACGCGAATTGCATCTGGAGCGCGCCCTCGCCGTTGCTTGCGGAACGCCCTACGGGACCGAGAACAAGCGCAGCATCGCGGACGGGCAGGTGCTGGTCGATGGCCCGCACTTCCGGCTCGACCGGGTGGAAGGCACCCCCGATGCGGCGACACTCGCCGCCTATCCGGACGCGCTGCTGGTGCTGCCTCTGGAGGGCGAGGTGGCGGCGCGGGACGGCTCGGCGCTGGCGGGCGCGGGGGAGTGTCTGGTGGCAGACGGGCTCGCGAGCCTCGATTTCAGCGCGGCGAAGGTGACTTTGCTGACCCGCGCGGCCTGAAGTCCCCGCAATGTTTCACGTGAAACATTTGTAGAACATCAAGCCCCCACCAACAGCCGCTCAATCTCGGTCATCCCGTAAGGCTTGCGCAGCACTGCCTCGGCACCCAGTCGCTCGAACTGCCCCGCGCCCTCGGCATAGCCGGTGGCCAGAACGAAGCGCACGCCCGCGACGCGCAGCGCGTCGGCAATCGGTTCGGAGCTTTCGCCGCCCAGGTTGAAGTCGATGATCGCAAAGTCGGGCGGGTCGTCCGCAATGGCCGACAGCGCGCCGCCGACCGAGCTTTCGAGCCGCACTTCGGCCACGCCGAGGCGCTTCAGGTTCTCTTCGGTGTCGAGCGCGATGATGATCGAATCCTCGACCACCAGCACCCGCGCGGGCGCATCGGGCGGCAGGCGGTCGGCACGCATCGGATCGGGCGGGGGCGTGGGCATCCGGCGCCGGCTCGCGTCGGGCGCGGCGAGATAGCGCGCCGGGATCAGGAAATCGGCCTCCACCCCGGCCAGCCTGTAGCGCACGTCAGCCTCGCCCTGCAGGTCATGCGGGATCGAGCGGGTGATGATGGTCGAGCCGAAGCCGTGGCGCGTCGGCGCGGTCACCGGCGGGCCGCCGCTCTCGCGCCAGCGCAGCGCGAGGTCGCCGAAGGCTGTGCGCGCGAGGTTCACCTCGACGCGGCCAACCCGCGCCGAAAGGCTGCCATACTTCGCCGAGTTGGTTGCCAGTTCGTGCACCACCAGTGCGAGGATGGTGTAAGCCTCGGGCGTGACCAGCACATCTTCGCCTGCAATGCGGAAGCGGGCGCGGTTCGACCCGCAATAGGGCGCAAGCTCGGCCTCGATCAGCTTCGCAAGGCTCGCCGGGCCCCAGTTCTTGGCGGTGATATTGTCATGCGCGGCGGCGAGCGCAGCGATCCGCCCGCCGATGATTGCGGCAAAACCGGGCACCGATAACGCCTCGGCCTGCGACTGCGAGACCAGCGCGCGGATCAGGCCGAGGATGTTGCGCACGCGGTGGTTGAGCTCGGCGATCAGCAGATCCTGCTGCTCGGCCGCGCGGGCACGTTCGCGCGTGAGGTCCTCGCTCATGCGCAGGATCACCTCGATCAGCGTGCGGCGCAGGCGGGCGGCGACCTCGCATTCCTCCGGCGACCAGTCGGCCGAGTGGCCGCGTATCGTCTCCTGCCATGCCGCAAAGCTGGCGCGCGGCTGGAGCAGCTGGCCGGGCGCGGCGGCGGCCTTGGCCGGGTCGCCCGCCCAGGTCACCACGCGTGTCAGCGGGCGGCGCCACAGCACCAGCGAATCCCGCGTACCGCGCGACAGCGGCAGCACCAGCGCGCCCGCCGCGCGCGGGGCGAAGGTGGCGGCCTCGGGGATCTGGTCGGCGAGGCGGGTGGAGGCATGGGTCGCCCCGCCCAAGGTGCTTGCGAGCAGGGGCGCAATTGCGCGGAATTCCGCTTCCTCCGGCGCCTCGCCGCTCGCGCGGTATTCGCCATCGGCAAAGACCGAGATGCCATCATGCAGGATCGTCCCGCGCAGCAGCTCCTCGATCATCGGCAGGCTGTCCGCCAGCGTCACGCCCCCTGCGAGGCGCAGCAGCAGCCGGTCGTTGAGCTGCCGCGCACGCTCACGCAGCCCCTCGGCCTTGGCCACCAGAATGCGGTCGAGCATCAGCGAGAAGGTCTGGCTGAGCAATTCGGCCACGGTGCGCAGCGAATAGGGCGGCAGGCGCGCGCTCCGGTGGTGGCACGAGATCATGCCCCACAACCGGTCATGCCGCACGATGGCGATGGCGAGGCTGGCGCCCACGCCCATGTTGCGCATGTAGGCAAGGTGCATCCTGGAATGGGCGCGCAGCATCGACATCGACAGGTCGAGCGGCTGCTCCTCCTGCGCGCTCAGCGCCGGGATAATCGGCACCGCCTCTGCATCCATGTCGGCGATGATGCGGAAGCGGTTGCGGCGGAACAGCTCGCGCGCCTGCTGCGGGATGTCGGCGGCGGGGTAGCGCAAGCCCTTGAAGGGTTCGAGGCTCTCGTCCCTGTCCTCGGCGATCACCTCGCCGCTTTCGTCGGGGTGGAAGCGGTAGACCATGACGCGGTCATAGCCGGTCATCTGCCGCACCAGCCGCGCGGCTGTATCGCACAGGTCGGTGAGGCTGGAGGCGTTTTCGAGCTTGGCGATCACGGGGACGATCATGCTGACATGGTCGGCGAAATCGTTGCGGGCATGGGGCTCGAACTCGATCACCGAGAGCCCGCAGGACATGTGCACCGCGCAGTCGAACGGCTGGCCGGTGCCCGTCAGGTCGAGGCCGAAGCGGCGTTCGGGCGTGTCGATTCCGGCGAGGCTCGCGAGCGCATCGGTGATCGCCGCCAGCGCGGGGGCGGCGATAATTGCGGCGAGCGGCGTGCCGGACGGCGGCAGGGCGGGCAGCCCGAGCATCTCGGCGAGATTGGCCGAGACATGCACCGTCCGCCCCTCGGCGTCGGCGGCGATCAGCCCGCCGAAGCTCTGGATCGCGGCGATGTGGTGGATCGCTTCGCGGTCGCACGCGGTGAGCGTGTCGGGGCGCTGGTGGAGGTTCATGCGGGCACGCCTTCGGGGGCTGCAGCGGCCGCGAGGAAGTGCGCGAACACCGCCTCTGCCGCGCGGGTCGCGCCTTCGGCCTCGGCGGGGGCGGCGGGGCGCTCGATCCGGGCCCTGAGACCCTGCCAGAAGGCCATCGCGCCGTCGTCTCCGAGGAAGGCGACCGGCCAGGCGCCGCCGCCGATGCGCGCGACCTGCTTGGCGATCGCCTTGTTGCCGAGCGCCGATCCGGCCATCACCCAGGCGATGCCGAGCGCCGATCCGGGGGCGGGTCGCCCGATCGTGAACAGCGGCGCGGGCGCAGGTGCGGGCATGCCGAGCTGCGCCAGATCGCGCGCGATCAGTCCGGTCTGCGGCGGCGGGACGAGTCCTGCGGGGGCGTGAGCGGCAAGCCAGCCCTCCAGCGGCACGCGGGCGGCGTGTTGCAGGCTGAGGAAGCGGGCATAATCCTCGCGGGTCTGCCAGCCGCTCGCCGCCTGCATCGCGTGATCGAGCAGGTCGTGCGCGGCCATGGTCGCGGCGCGCAGGTGGGTGCGCAGGCTCTGGCCCGGTCTGCAATCGTTGATGGCCGATGCCATACGCCCGTCCTTCCCGCCCGAATCGGCCCTGTGGCCAATTGCCGCATCATCAGGGATCCCGGCCCGAGTGTAAGGCAAAACAGGCTAAAGCCTGTGTCCAATATTTATGACACGGATAGGCGCCGGTGGCAATCGCCAAGCCTACGCAGTTCAGCGCGGTTCAGGGGGCGAGCAGCCGCCCGCCTTCCTTCTTCACCGCCGCTTCGAGCGGGCCTCTCATCACCGCAAACAGCAGCGGCAGGTCCATCTCGATCACCACGTCGTGATCGCGCACCTCGACCCCGCCGGGGATGGTCTGGCCCATCACCACCGCGGTGATGCTCATGCGGTCCTCGCTCGGCCAATCGGTCGTGACCTTGGCGAGGCCGGGGGGGAAGAAGTCGCCGATCTCGCCCGCGTGCTTGTGCATGCGGGCGCGCACTTCCTCCTTGGTGAGGTCGTGGGGGAGGGTGACACGCACCGCCCTAGCGCTCCTGCTTCTGCGGGATGGCGGAGAAATCGGGCAGCGGCACGCCGGTGTCGGGCATTGCGCCCTCCAGCGCCTCGGCCCCGCCATAGCGGTATTCGAGATAGCGGCTCTTGATCGCGAGGTCATCGAGCGCGCCTTCGGCCAGCCGCCGCGTCACGCGGTCGACCTCGCCCGAAAGCTTGGAGAGGCTTTCGGTGAGGCGGTCGTCGGCGGTCTTGCCGGCATATTCTTCCCCTCGCAGGTGCTGGGGAATCTTGCGGTAATTGTCGATCGTCTCGGGGATATATTCGCCGACCAGCTCGCGCACCTCGGCCATCGCGGGCTCGTTGTCGCCGAGGCCCTTCAGTTGCAGCCCGAGCGCATCGAGCTGCACCCCGAGCTGATCGACCAGCGCCTGCGCGGGCGGGGGGAGCGCGGGGCGCTGCGCTTCGAGCCAAATTTCCGTGCGGGCGACCATCTGCGCCGGATTGCCGAGTTTCAGTTCGGCGCGCTTGGGCACCTTGATCGTGGGAAAGCTGGAGAACACCGCGACCGCAACGCAGGTCGCCACGATCACTGCCATCAGCCCCCAGAAGCCGATGCCGCTGAACATCGCACCCGCGATCCCCGCGCCCAGCCAGATCGCGAAGATCGCGAGCGCGATGTTGCGCACCTTGATCAGCAGGCTCTTCATCTTGAGCTCTGCCGAGCCCTTGCCGATGCTCTGCCCCCGCGGCGCGGGGCGGTGGGTGCCGCCCTCACGCTGCACGGCAAGGCTGGTCTTGGCCTCGCGCAGGATGCGTTCGCTCTCGCGGGTGGTGTCGGGCATTTATTTGTCCAGTGCCAGCAGCGAGGGCGTCTGCGAGGCGACCTTGGCCTGCGCCTGCGCCTGACCCTCGGCGCGGGCGATATAGCCTTTGGACTTCTCGACTTCGGAGGTCAGCACGGTCACCGTCTGCTTCATCGATTCGAGCGCGCGGACCTTGAAATTGTCGACCTCGTCCATCGTGTCGTAGATGTTCTGGAAGGCACGCTGGAGGGTCTCGAGCGGGATGGTCGAGGACGCCGCCTGCTCGTGAATCTGCGCGGTCTGCTCGCGCAGCAGCGCGCTGGTCGAATCGATGATGTCGCTGGTGGTCTTGTTGAGCGCGGTGATCTGGCCGAGCACAAGGCGCTGGTTGGTCATCGCCTGCGCCACGGTCACGGCGGTGCGCAGCGCGCCCACCGTGGTCGTCGAAGCGCGGTCGACACCCTTCACCAGCTCGACATTGTTCTTCTTGACCAGATCGAGCGCGAGGTAGCCCTGCACGCTCACCGCCATCTGCGTCAGCAAGTCCTGCGTGCGCTGGCGGACGTAGAACAGCGCGCTCTCGCGCAAAGCCTTGGCCTTGGCGGGGTCGGACGAATCCAGCTCCAGCGCCTTGGCCTCCAGCCGCGCATCGAGCGTCTTGGCGATGTGGATCATCTGCTCCAGCTCGCCCATCGCCGCCCACAGCTTCTGGCGCTCGGTATCGATCGCGGCGTTATCGAGATGCAGCTCCTTCTTGCCGCTTTCGAGCCGCTGGAGGATCGCCGCGATATGTCCCTGCGCGGAGGTGTAGCTGTCGAAGTAGTTCTTCAGCTTGTTGCCAAAGGGGATGAAGCCCAAAATCTTGCGCGGGCCGGAGATCTTGCCCTTGCGGCCCGGATCGAGGTCCTCGACCGTGCGGCGCAGCTCGGCAAGGTCCTTGCCCACGCTCCCGTCGGCATCCATCGCCCGCACCGGGCGGTCAAGGAAGCGGTTCGACATGGCGGCGGCGGCGCGAATCTGTTCCTGCCCCATGCGGGTGATCTGGTCGACCTTCTCGCCGAACTGCGGCGAATTGGCATCGACCTGCACCAGCTCGTCGACAAAGGCATCGACCTTGGTATCGAGCTTGGACTTCTGCTCGGTGGTGACCGGGACGAGGCCGACGGCCTGCTCGGGCGCGACCTGGGGCACCGGATCGGGCGGGGTGAGCGAGAAAGGGGTCGCGGTTGCGGTGGTGGTTTCGGTGCTCATGCCTGCTCTCGTGCTCCCTGTAGCGCCCCGGCGGCGGTCGCGCTTCCCACTGTATTAGTAATCTAAGACACGCCTTTCAAGCGTGGGGCTATGCTATGCGCGATGACGCCCCGCGTCCATGCGCAAAGGGGATTGTCAGGCCGGAGCCGGACGCGCAGTGTAAGGAGATGAGAAGGCTCACGTTCCTGCCAGCCATGCTGCTGGGCTCTGCCCTGCTTGCAGCCACCCCCGTGCTGGCCCAGACCGGCTCCCAGGCGCGCGCCTTTGCGCGAGACGCGCTGCCGAAGATCCGCGCCGCCTTCCCCGATGCGGAGGTAGTGCAGGAACCGGGCGAGCCCTTGCAGATCAACATCACCCGCACAGGCGAGACCGAGCCGGCGATGCTCAATCTCCACCGCGTGTTCGGCTATTGCCAGAACGTCGCCGCGGATGCGTGCGAGGCGGAGCTGAGCGGACTGATCGGGATGCTCGCCAATGCCCCAAAGACCCCCGAGGGCGAGGCAGCCAATCTGCGCGTCATCGTGCGCGACGCGCAATACTGGAACTATGTGCTCGGCACCAAGCTCGACCCGCTGCCCCCGCATCGCCAGATCGGCGATGATCTCTACGCGATCCTCGCCTTCGACAGCCCCGAGGCGATTGCGCTCGCCCCCGCTGACCGGATCGCCGAGCTTGGCCTCTCCCCCGAGAACGCATGGCTGTTCGCGACCCGCCAGACCGCGCGGATCATCCCCGGTCTGCCCGAAGCCGGCGCGAAGCTCGATGGCCTGACGGTGTTTCAGGGCGAGGAATATACCGGCTCGATGATGGCCTATCCCGAACGCTGGGAGGCGCTCGCCGCCGCCAACGGCCCCGACCTTGCTGTGATCGCCAATTCCGACCAGTTCGTGGTCGCCGCGGTGGTGCCGGACGGGGAGGAGCTGGAGAAATACCGCGGCCTTGCCGAGGAGCAATGCAAACTCGCCTCGCGCTGCATCTCGCCCAACGTCTACCGCTGGCGCGAGGGCAAATGGGTGATCGCGCGTTGAGGGGGCGACGGCGGGCAAGCCTTCGGCCGCGCCGACATGATAAGCCGCAAACGGTCCGTGCGTCCATGGTGGGGAGATAGCATGCCTCAGGTGTCTGCTTTGCCGCATGCCAGCCCAGAAGCTGCCGTTCGGGTATCGACCCCGTAGCGGACATCCGCTCCGCCCCGGGCTTGACCCGGGGTCCCGCTTCCTTTGTCCTTCAGGCGGTGCTCAGGTCCGGGAAGTTGGTGCCGCGAAACGAGATGACCGTTTCGGTATTACCACTGTTGTTCCATTCGTAGGCGATGGCGTAGAAGCCACCTTTTACCCCATTTGAGTCAGGATCGACGTCCGATTGGGCCGAAACACGGGCATTCCCGATTGATCGGCCAAGTTCGTTTACGCCAGAATTTGTATCACCTTTAGTCGCAATGACCGTTTGGCCATAGCCGCGATTGTAGGCGTCAAGCGCGAGGAGCGACAAAAATACTTCTCTATTCATTGCTGCTCACCTTTGTCTCGGAGGCCAACACCTGCGCTAAAAACACCTGCGCTTATGAACGCTGCCAGACCTTTGTCCTGGTTCTTAATGTTCTGGAAGCGATCCCCGCTGAGTTGCTTGTCGTAGTAATTCGGCAACCACCCCAACCGCTCATCAATGCCGGTTGTCACCGGATCATCGGTCAGTTGCACGGTGATGCGCTTGAGCGTTACGCCCTCCCCGAAGGTCGCCGCCAGATCATCGGGATCGACTTCCGCAACGCTGGTCGGATCGGCGAGATCGCCGAAGGTGACCAGCATCGGATAGGCCGAACGTTCCTTGAGGAAGGCAACGGGCGGCCACATGCGCGGCAGAACCTGCTCTCCCTTCACCTCTAGGACATCGTTCAGCTGGTCAGCAAATGGCTCGCCCTTCTTCTGCGGCGCGAGATAGACAAAGACGTAGCTTGCCCAATCGACGTTGTTCTCCGACCGCAGCAGTGCAAACAGCGTCTTGCCGCCGGGCAGATCAACCGCCACCGCCTCGCCGCGCACCCGGCGCTCGACCGCCTGATTGGCGGGGCTGCCCCCGGCGCGCACGAGGGTCTGCTGCACTTCGATTACGCTCGACCCGGTGCGCAGCCCCTCGGGCGTCTCGATCTCGACCGTCAGACGGTAACGGTAATCGGGCGCCGCGTCCTCGGCGAGAGCGCAGCCGGGGAGCAGCAGTGCGGCGAGTGCCAGCCATGCTGCCTGAAGGATTCGCGCCATGTGGTTTCTCCATCCCATAACCTGGACAGGTAATCGCATGATTTGATGAAGAAACAATCAGCAGCGGGGCCCCGGGTAGAGCCCGGGGCGGGGGAGAGGCTTACGCCGCCAGCTGGATCGGCACGATCTCGCCCGCCAGATAGAGCTTCTTCGCCTTGGCGCGGCTCAGCTTGCCCGATGAGGTGCGCGGCAGGGTGCGCGGCGGGACCAGCTCGACGATGCAGCTCATGCCGGTGACCGAACGCACCTTGTCGGCGATTTGGTCGCGCAGTTTCACGCGCTCTTCGGGGTCGGAGACCTTGCAGTGGACCAGCACCGCGGGGGCTTCCTCGCCGTTCTCCATCTCGATTGCGAAGGCGGCGATGTCGCCGTGGTTGAAGCCGGGAAGCTGCTCCACCGCCCACTCGATGTCCTGCGGCCAGTGGTTCTTGCCGTTGATGATGATCATGTCCTTCGCCCGGCCGACGATGAACAGGTAACCCTTGGCGGTGTAGCCCATGTCCCCGGTGTCGAGCCAGAAGTTCCCGTCATTATCGGGGACGAGGCAGTCGTTCGTGGCTTCCTCGTTGCGGAAGTAGGAATGCATCACGCTCGGCCCGCGGCACCACACCTTGCCGATCTGGTGATCGCCCCTGGCCGCGCCGTCCTCGCCGCGGATCGCGACTTCCATGTCGGGCAGCGGCTTGCCGCAATTGACGATCGCGCGATACCGCGCCGGGCGCGACAGGTCGCGGGGGGCGCCCGAGAGGCGCTCCTCCTCCACCAGTTCGACCCGGATGCCCTCGCCCGGCGGCATCACCGTCACCGCCAGCACCGCCTCGGCAAGCCCGTAAGAGGGCGTGAAGGACGAGGCCCTGAAGCCCGCCGGCGCGAAGGCGTTGACGAAGTTCTGCATCACGTCGGGGCGGATCATGTCCGCGCCGTTGCCCGCCACCCGCCAGCGCGACAGGTCGAACCGCTCGGCGACATGGCTCTGGCTCGAGATGCGGCGCGCGCAGATGTCGTAGCCGAAGGTGGGGGAATAGGAGATCGAGTTGCCCGGATTGCGGGTGATCATGTCGAGCCACGCCAGCGGCCGGCGCGCAAAGGCATCGGGCTTGAGGTAATCGGCCGAGAACTGGTTGGCGATCAGCGACAGGAAGCAGCCGACCAGACCCATGTCGTGATACCACGGCAGCCAGCTGATGCAGCGGTCATTGGTGCCAAGGTTCATCGACACGGCATGGCCGTAGAGGTTGTGGAGGAGCGCGCGGTGCGTGACCGCGACGCCGGTCGGGAAGCGGGTCGAGCCGGAGGAATATTGCAGGTAGCAGATGTCGTCGGGCGAGGCTTCGGGCAGCTCGCACTCGGGCGCGGGGGCCTTGGCGAAATCCTGCCAGCTGATCGCCGAACAGCCCTGCCGCGCGGCGGCCGCGCTGGCCATCTCGGCGATTTCCTCGGGGTAGATGAGTACCTTGGGGTCGCTGCTCATCAGCTGGATCGCGAGCTGGTCGATATAGTTGTCCTTGCCGCCGAAGGTGGTCGGCAGCGGCAGCGGCACCGGCCACGCGCCGGCATAGACGCAGGCGCAGAACAGCGCGGCGAAATCGGGGCCGGTCTCGGCGATCAGCGCGACGCGGTCTTCCTTGCCGATGCCCGCCGCGATCAGCCGCCGCGCCATCACCAGCGCGTCCTCGCGCATTTCCGCATAGGGATAGACCCGCGCGAGTTCGCCGCGCATGTCGTGGAAGTTGAGCCCCTTCAGGCTTCGCGCGGCGTAGTCGATCGCTTCGTTGAAGGTTGCAAATCGCGCACGGATTCGTGGCAGGTCGCAATCATTCGGCGTCGGCGTCAGGGCGGCGTCGGTCATAATTATCAGCGATACCCGTCATTTGCGGCGCGGTTCATGGTATTGGCCCTTCCGCGCTCTGGCATAACCCCGTGTCGCCGGGCATAGTCCGGCGGCGTCATTGTTGCGCATTTGATAAGGAAAGTGGCACGAATAAGGCGAAATGGTTTCAGGTAAAGCGAATTCGTCATCGCCCGGTCGCATGTCCGGGGAGGATCGCCGCTCCGGCGGGCGGCGCGAGCAGCGGGTCAAGCCCCCGCTGACCGAGACGAAATTGCGCGATCTGGCGCTGCATTACGCCGCCCGTTTCGCCTCTACCGGCGCGCGGCTCGAGGCCTATCTTCTGCGCAAGATCAGGGAGCGCGGGCTGGCCGAGGATGCCGATGGCAGGATGGTGGAGGTCGACGTGCCCGCGCTGGTCGCCCGGCTGGTTGAGCTCGGCTATGTCGATGACGATGCCTATGCCCGGATGCGCGCGCGCGATCTGGGCGCACGCGGCTATGGCGCGCGGCGGGTGGAGGAAAGCCTGCGCCATGCGGGGGTGGGCGAGGGGCTTCGCCGGGCCCACGCCCCCGGCGAAGCGGAAGGCCGCCGCGCGGCGGCGTTGATGGCGCAGAAGAAGCGGCTCGGCCCGTTCGGGGCACGGGCGGAAGAGGCCGATCCCCTGCTCGCACGCAAGGCGCATGAAAAAGCCGTTGCAGCAATGCTGCGCGCAGGCCACCAATACGCGCATGTGAAGGCGATCCTCGCCGCGCGCAGCAGCGCGGAGATCGAGGAGTGGATCGCCGAGGCGCAAGAGGCCGAAGGGACGGACGACGAATGGTAAGGCATATTCTGGCAGGCGCGACGCTGGCACTCGCACTGGTCGCATGCTCCCCCGGCACGGGCGCGACCGCGAGTGCGCAGGCCCCGGCGGCGACCGAGGCGGCGCGGCACCCGGTCTCGGGCCTCAAGGTGATCGACCTCGAGGTCGACCGCGGCGGCAAGAAGATCGCCTTCAAGGTCGAGCTCGCCGATACTCCCGAGGCCCAGGCCAAGGGGCTGATGTTCCGCACCGAACTGGGCGATTTCGAGGGGATGATCTTCCCCGCCGACGTGCCCCAGGCGAAAGCCTTCTGGATGAAGAACACGCCCCTGTCGCTCGACATCATCTTCATCGGCACCGATGGCCGGGTGCAGAACATCGCCGCTGACACCAAGCCCTATTCGCTCGATTCGGTGAAGTCGGACGGCATCGCCAGCGGGGTGCTGGAACTGCGCGCGGGCCGGGCCAAGGCGCTGGGGATCGTGCCGGGTGATCGGGTCAGTTACACGCTGCCGCAATAGCGCCGGGCCATGACTGGGCGCGTGATCGCAGTGGCCCGCGATGCAGGGCATCACTTCTCCAAGGCGGTCGTGCCCGAAATCGCAATCGTCGCCGGTCTCGGCGTGGCTGGCGACGCGCATAGCGGCGAGGCGGTCAAGCACCGCTCGCGGGTGAAGGTCGATCCCTCGCAGCCCAATCTGCGGCAGGTGCACCTGATCCACGCCGAGCTGTTCGATGAGGTCGCCGCAAAGGGCTTCGCCGTGCAGGCGGGCGATCTGGGCGAGAACATCACCACCCGCGGAATCGACTTGCTCGGCCTGCCCCGAGGCACGATCCTGCGGATCGGGGAGGCGGTGGAGTTGCAGGTCACCGGCCTGCGCAACCCTTGCGCGCAGATCGACGCCTTCCAGCACGGGCTGCTCGCGGCGGTTCTGGAAAAGCGCGCGGATGGCACGCTGGTGCGCAAGTCGGGCATCATGACCACGGTTCTCACCGGAGGCGTGGTGCGCGCGGGAGACGCGATTGCCGTCGATTTTCCCGCCCCGCCGTTTCTGCCGCTTGAGCGGGTCTAACGCGCTTTCCCGCGCGCGGGCCGATCTCCCCCTTGGCGCTCTGCTGCAATTCCGCTAATCGCCCGGGCCATGGGAATCCTGATGAAGATCTTCACCTGGTGGGACGGCGCCACCATCGGCACGCAGCTGTGGGCCAGCCGCGCCAAGGGCGAGCATGTCGGCACCGACGCGGCGGGCAACAAGTATTACCGCGCAAAGCCTAAGACCGGGACGAAAGCCGCTGCCGCCAATGATGGCTCCTACACCAGCCGCGACAAGCGCTGGGTGATCTACAACGGTGCCAATGATGCCAGCCGCGTGCCATCCGAATGGCATGGCTGGCTCCACGGCACCTATGACGAGGTGCCCGAAAGCCACCTGCCCCCGCCGCGCGTGTGGGAGGTCGATTACACCCCCAACGCCACCGGCACCGCCGCCGCCTACCGCCCGCAGGGCGCGCTCGAGCGTGGTGGCCAGCGCGCGCGCGCGGTCGGCGATTACGAGGCGTGGACCCCGGGCGGCCCGGACAGCTGAGGGTCGCTCGCGTGAAGGCCCTCCGCCTTTTGGCACCGCTGGCCTGCGCGCTGACGCTTGCCGCTTGCGATTATTTCGCTCAACCCTCGGGCGAGGCGGTGAGGGTCTCGCTTGAAGGCCCTGCCACGCCCGCTCCCGGTGCCAGCGCTTCGGCTGCGGCCCCTGCCAATGATTACGGCGCCACCCCGATGAATGAACGCGTCGCGGTGATCGGCCTGCTCAACAAGCGCAACAATGTCTCGGAAGAGATCAAGCTGAAGCCCGGCGAATCGCGCGAGATCGGCCCAGTCATCATCCGCGTTTCCGCCTGCGAACGCACTGCCCCCTGGGAACTGCCGCAGCAGACCGGCGCCTTCGTGCAGGTCGACATCCGCGAGCGCGGAGCCGCCCAGCATGCCCGGATCTTCTCGGGCTGGATGTTCCTCGAAAGCCCGAGCGTCAACGTGGTCGAGCACCCGGTCTATGATGTCTGGGTCAAGGACTGCACGATGCGCTTCCCGGGCGAGGAAGGGCCTGCGTCACCCAAGGATGCGCCTGCGGGCAAGCCCTCGGCTGCGCCCTCTGCCGCGCCATCGCCCGCAGCGACCCCCGCTACGCCCGCACCCGCTGCATAGCCCTTGCCCGACATGAATTGCCGCCACGCGGCATCGAGCGGCATCGCCGGATCACCCTGCGCCTGCTCCACCAGCCTCCGGTAATCGGCCTGCGCCAGCTCGCGCGCGCCCATCGAACGCAGGTGCTCGGTCATGAACTGGCAGTCGAGCAGCTCCATCCCGGCGTGGCCCATCAGCGCCACCAGCCACACCAGCGCGACCTTGCTTGCATCGGGCACGCGGCTGAACATCGATTCGCCGCAGAACACCCGCGCGAAACTCACCCCGTAGAGCCCGCCGACCAGCTCAGGCCAGCCCTCGCGCCCGACCTGCCAGCACTCGACCGAATGCGCGTGCCCGGCGCGGTGGAGGCCGAGATAGGACTGGATAATGCGCTCCGAAATCCACGTCTCGGGATGTTCGGCTCGCGGCTCGGCGCAGGCGCGGATCACCTGTTCGAACCCGCGGTTGACCGTCACCGCGAACCTGTCGGCGCGGATCACTTTCCGCAGCGACTTGCTGAGATGCAGCCCCGTGAGCGGAATGATTGCCCGCTCGCGCGGTTCGACCCAGAACACCTCGGGATCATCGCGCCGGTCCGCCATCGGGAAAATCCCGCTGCGATAGGCAAGCAGCAGGGTATCGACCGGGATCGGAGGGCGTGCGGGCGCGTGCATGATGCGGCGCATACTACAGGCGGGCTCTGCAAGAGGTAAAGTGGATTGCCTAACCCCGGACGCTTCGTTAAAGCGCCCGCCTCAGCGAGTGCAGGGGTGTAGCTCAGCTGGTAGAGCATCGGTCTCCAAAACCGAGGGCCACGGGTTCGAATCCTGTCACCCCTGCCATTCTTGTTTTTCGAGCCCGCCTCCGCGGGCTCGTCCTCGCGGCTGATCCTTCGTTTCGCTTCGCTACACTTTGGGCCGCTTCGGGCGCGCGTTCGCGCTTGCGGCCCTGCAGGCCGTTCTTGTTTTTCGAGCCCGCCTCCGCGGGCTCGTCCTCCCGGCTGATCCTCCACTTCGCTGCGCTACGTTCCGGGCCGGTCCGGGCGCGCGTTCGCGCTTGCGGGTCCTTTGGCACCGATTCTTGCGCTTCCCCATTATGGGGAGGCTGCGGTGGTTCACCGCGTCGCCTGTTCATCTTGTCGCAAGGCGAACCGTGTATTCCTGTCGACGAAACGAGTTCAACCCTTCGACAGGAGACCAACGATGAGCGCCTACACCTTCCGTTCCTCGCGTCCCGACCACTGGGTCAGCCCGCGGCCGACGCGCGACCGCGCGCGCCTGCGGGCGATTCACGGCCCGCTCCAGCCGATGGCGCCGCAAGGAGGCTGGCTGTCCCGCCTGCTCGCAGCCCGCTGAGGGGCGCGCACGGGCATCTTTGCAGCGCATGCAACATCCGACGTGCAAATCCTGCAATTTCAATTCCCAAGGCCGAATACGCCATCACAAAACTGTCAAATTCGTGCGCGATTTCATTAATTTGCCACGCCGCTGACGCCTGCGTGTCACCGCAGCTATCCATAGTCTCCCCGTTCGAAGATTCGCTTCGAGGGGGACTATCACATCATGGCCAGCAAGATCTTTGACGCCGCCTACACCGACGGCGATGTCGATACCAACTTCACCAATCTGCGCACCCTCAACGAGATCGCTGACGAGCGCTTTTCGCGCCGCCAGACTCTGGTGGGCGGGATGCAGGCTTCGGCGACCGCGTTCCTCGGCACCTCGCTGCTCGCGGCCTGCGGCGGCGACGAGTTCACCCCGGCCGAGACCACGGTCAGCGCCGGCCAGGACGCCACCACTTCGGCGGGCCGTCTCGTGACGATCGCGCCGACCATCGCGGGCAGCGGCGCCTTCACGGTCGAGCAGTTCGCCGGCCCCCGGGTAACCCTGACCGGCACCGGCGCGACCCGCAGCTTCTTCGCTCCGGGGGTCGCTTCGTCGACCACGCTCGGCTTCCGCATCGCCGCCAACGGCCAGGTCGATGACGTCAACATCACCGTAACCCCGGCGCAGCTCGGCTTCACCGCAGTGCCGCGCAACACCAATGACGTGGTGACCGTTCCGGCGGGCCACAACATCACCGTGCTGACCCGTCTCGGCGACCCGATCCTGCCGGGCGCCGGGGCCTTTGCCAACAACGGCACCGACACCAACTATGCCGCGCGCATCGGCGACCACGGGGACGCGCTCTATTACTACGGCCTCTCGGCGGCCGGCATGCGCGACGACAACAGCTCGATCCGTGGCCTGCTGGTGCAGAACCACGAGAACCTCAACGTCCAGTATCTCCACCCCAACGGCCCGACCAACCTGACGTCGGGCGTGCGGCCGGCGGCTGAGGCGATCAAGGAAATCGAAGCCCACGGCGTATCGGTCGTCGAGATCCAGGACACGGGTAACCGCAATTGGGTGACGGTGGCCAACAGCGCCCTGAATCGCCGCATCACCCCCAACACCCCGGTGGTGTTCAACGGTCCGGTGCGCGGGACCGCGTTCCTGCAGACCGTCGGCTCGCCCACCGGTACGACCGGCACCGGCACCATCAACAACTGCGCCAACGGCTATGCCGAATGGGGCACCAACCTCACCTGCGAAGAAAACTGGGCGGGCTACTTCCGCCGCGACAACACCGGCGCGGGCGCAGACACCGCCAACCGCACCCCGCGCGAGCTGACCGCGCTGCGCCGCTACGGCGTCAACAGCAGCCTCGGCAACTACAACTGGGCCTCGCTGGCAGGCACCGACCCGATCTACACCCGCTGGGATGCGCGGGCTGGCACGGGCGCGGCGACCACCGACTATCGCAACGAGCCCAACACCTTCGGCTGGGTGGTCGAGATCGATCCCTTCAACCCCGCATCCGCGCCCCGCAAGCGCACCGCGCTGGGCCGTTTTGCGCATGAAGGCGCGTGGGTCAGCAACCTCGTCGAAGGTCAGCGCCTCGCGGTCTACATGGGCGACGATTCGCGCCGCGAATATCTCTACAAGTTCGTCTCGACTGCGACCTGGACCGAGGCGGATCGCAACCGCAGCGACCGGCTGGCCGTGGGTGACAAGTATCTCGATGCCGGCACGCTCTATGTCGCCCGCTTCAACGCCGACGGCACCGGCACCTGGCTGCCGCTGGTGTTCGGCCAGGTGCCGAACCGTCCGGCGGTGGGCAGCGAACCCGAATATGTGTTCCAGAGCCAGGCCGACATCCTCGTCAACACCCGCCTCGCGGCGGACGCGGTGGGCGCGACCCCGATGGACCGTCCGGAATGGACCGCGGTCAATCCGGCCAATGGCGAGGTCTATCTGACCCTCACCAACAACAACGCGGCGCTGCGTCCGATCACCGGCACCGATGCCGCCAACCCGCGGCACTATGTCGAGCCGACGAGCGCGACCACCTCGACCTCGGGCAACCCCAACGGCCACATCATCCGCCTGCGCGAGATGGGCAACTCGCCCGCAGCGACGACATTCAACTGGGACATCTACCTGTTCGGAGCGGACTCGGTCGATGCCAACGCGACCAACGTCAACCTCTCGGGCCTCAATGCGGACAACGACTTCTCGAGCCCGGATGGCCTGTGGTTCGCCCGTCCGCAGAACCCCTCGGGGGTCGGGCGTCCGCTGCTGTGGATCCAGACCGACGACGGTGCCTTCACCGACCGCACCAACAACCAGATGCTCGCCGCGCTTCCGGGCCGGGTGGGTGACGGCGGTGCGCGCACCATCACCAACACCGCCGCCAACGGCACGACCGCAACCCAGGGGACCATCGTCGGCACGGCGGCGACCGCAGCCAACCTGCGGCGCTTCCTGACCGGGCCGCTGGAATGCGAGATCACCGGGGTCGACACCACGCCCGACGGCCGCACGCTGTTCGTCGGCATCCAGCACCCGGGCGAAGATGCAAGCGACCCGAACCAGCCGAGCAGCAACTGGCCCGCGAGCCAGGCCGGCGCCGCGCCGGGCGTGCGCCCGCGCTCGGGTGTGGTTGCGATCACCCGCGCCGACGGCGGGATCATCGGCGTCTGATCCGCATCGCCTTGCGGTGAAGCATGATAAGGGGGCGGGGCAGCATCCGGGCTGCCCCGCCCCTCTTGCATTCGCGCAGCCACCGGCGTAAGGGCACCAACGTCTTTTCCGACATCGGTGAAATTCTCCAGCCCCTCCGGCGACCTTGTCCCGGACGGCGCGGAGCCCTACCTGAAAGCCGGCCGGACAGACGAGTGCGGCAATACGCAAAGGAACTGGCTGGCATGGCCGACAAGATGATCGCTCCCAAGGACGGGGCAGAACCGAAGAAGCCCAAGACCTCGCCTGGCGAGTTCTTCAACCAGGTGCGCGCCGAGACGAACAAGATCGTCTGGCCGACTCGCGAGGAGACCGTGCGCACGGCGATCTTCGTGTTCATCTTCATGCTGCTGCTGTCGATCTTCTTCCTCGGCGTGGACACCGTGTTCGGCATGATCGTCAACGCGCTGATCGGCCTGCTCAAGTAAGCCTGCCGCCCTTCCCGATACGCTAGATCCCCATTTCCCAAGGACGTTCCATGGCCCGCTGGTACATCATTCACGCCTATTCCGGTTTCGAGAACAAGGTGCGCGACGCGATCATCGCCGAAGCCGAACGCCTTGGCCTGTCCGAAGGCGTCGAGGAAGTGCAGGTCCCGACCGAGACCGTGACCGAAGTGAAGCGCGGCAAGAAGGTGCAGGTCGAACGCAAGTTCATGCCCGGCTACGTGCTCGCCAAGCTGAACATGACCGACGACATCTACCACCTCGTCAAGAACACCCCCAAGGTGACCGGCTTCCTCGGTTCGGGCAACAAGCCGCAGCCGATCTCCGAGAAGGAAGCCGCGCGCTATTTCGGCGGCGTCGCCGAAGCCCAGGCCGCGCCCAAGCGCGACATCAGCGTCGATTACGAGATCGGCGATTCGGTCAAGGTCAACGCCGGGCCCTTCGCCAGCTTCAACGGGATCGTGGAAGAGCTCGATTTCGACAAGCAGAAGGTCAAGGTTTCTGTCTCGATCTTCGGTCGCGCCACCCCAGTGGAGCTGGGCTTCGAGGAAGTCGAACTGGTGAAGTAATGGGCGGGGTGCCCTGGCCGCGCTACCGCCGCGCTGCTTGAGCGCCGTGAAGACCCGCCCCGGCATCTGCAACCGCAAACTCCGCTTCGCCACGCGCGAAGATGCCGAGGCCGTGGCTCTTTGCGCCGACACGCCTTTGCGCGCCTACAAATGCACGCTGTGCAAGCAATTCCACCTTACCAGCCGCACCAAGGGGCTGAGGCGCCCGCGCCCGCAATAGAGTGCGTCAGCCCTTCTTGCCGCCCGACTTCTTCGCCGGAGCGGGTGTGCTTGCCTTCAGTGCGGCAAGCTCGGCCTCGACCGCGCTGGCGCGGCGCATTTCCTCGATCTCGCGGTCGACGCTGGCGTTGGTGCGCGAGGAGGCTTCGTCCTCGGTGGCGAACTGGGCGCGCTGGCCGAGCGTGTTGATGCGGTTGAGATGCGCCTCGGCCCGGCTCGCCGCGCCGCCGGTTGCGCCGGCGCGGGCGGCCTCGTCGGCGGCGATCTGGGCGCGGGCCTGCGCGCGGGTCTCTTCGCGCTTGGCTTCGAGTTCGCGGATGGCGGCGTCGATCTCGGCAAGGCTGGTGTCGGCGGCGGCGATTTCGTCCTTCAGGCGGATGATCGCCTGGCGGCAATCCTCGCGTGCCAGCAGCGCCTGGCGGGCGAGATCCTCGCGCCCGTGATCCATCGCGGTCTTGGCCTTGTCGCCCCAGTCGGCCTCTTTCAGCTCGTGCTGCACGAGGCTGGCCTCGAGCCGCCTCTTGTTCTGGCTGATACGGGTGTGGTCACCGGTCAGGCTGATGATCGATTCCTCGATCTCGCGCTGGAGCAGGGTGAGCATCTTGGCCGGGTTCGAGGCGGATTCGATCGCGCTCGTGACGTTGCTGGAAATCAGTTCCTTGATCTGGATCGCGACCCGAAACATCTTCGTCCCCCTGTTGAGCCCCCGTGCCCTGGCGGAAAAGCCATAGGCGACAATCATTTGAAAATATATGAATCGCAAGTCTTGAGTGGCGGTTGCCATGATTTTCCTGCGGGGGTGCGCGCAGGCTGAACGAAGCGGAGTCGCTTGCATTCTGGCCCGGACACGCTATGCGCGCGCCTTCGCTTGGCCTGCGGGCCGGGTGATTCCGCGCGGGAGCCGCTGGCGTGCACAGGCCACGGCGTTTGACCGCTCACCATGAGCCGGGCTGGAAACAGCGCGGCAACAGTGCGACAGGAGTAAGGCCTCATGGCCAAGAAAATCGAAGGCTATATCAAGCTGCAG
Organism: Erythrobacter sp.; assembly: GCA_013822695.1. Taxonomy (GTDB): domain Bacteria; phylum Pseudomonadota; class Alphaproteobacteria; order Sphingomonadales; family Sphingomonadaceae; genus Erythrobacter. The sequence continues at coordinate 24,940 of PNKW01000009.1, forward strand.
GTGCCCGCGGGCTCTGCCACCCCCTCGCCGCCGATCGGCCCGGCGCTGGGTCAGCGCGGCGTGAACATCATGGAATTCTGCAAGGCGTTCAACGCCGCCACGCAGGAAATGGAAAAGGGCATGCCGATCCCGACGGTCATCACCGTCTACGGCGACCGTTCCTTCACCTTCGTCACCAAGACCGCGCCGGCGACCTACTTCATCAAGAAGGCCGCGAACCTCAAGTCGGGCTCGAAGGAGCCGGGCAAGGTGTCGGCCGGAACCATCAAGACCTCGCAGCTGCGTGAAATCGCCGAAGCCAAGATGGCTGACCTGAACGCAAACGATATCGATCAGGCGATCAAGATCATCGCCGGCAGCGCCCGTTCGATGGGCCTCGAAGTGGTGGAGGGCTAAGCACATGGCAAAGATCACCAAGAAGGCGAAGATCCTCGCCAGCCTCGACCGCGAAAAGCTGTACACCATCGAGGAAGCCCTCGCGACCCTGCGTCAGTTCAGCGGCAAGTTCGACGAGACCGTCGAAGTCGCCATGAACCTCGGCGTCGATCCGCGCCACGCCGACCAGATGGTCCGCGGCATGGTGTCGCTGCCGTCTGGCACCGGTAAGGACGTGAAGGTTGCGGTCTTCGCGCGCGGCGACAACGCCGAAAAGGCGCTGGCTGCGGGCGCTGACAAGGTTGGCGCGGAAGACCTCATGGAAGACATGATGGCGGGCAACCTCGACTATGGCCGCGTGATCGCCTCGCCCGACATGATGGGCGTGGTCGGCCGTCTGGGCAAGATCCTCGGCCCCAAGGGCCTGATGCCGAACCCCAAGCTCGGCACGGTGACCCCGAACGTCGCGCAGGCGGTCAAGGACGCCAAGGGCGGCCAGGTCGAATACCGCGTGGAGAAGCAGGGCATCATCCACTCGGGCATCGGCAAGCTCAGCTTCTCGGATGACGCGCTGAAGGCGAACTTCAAGGCGCTGACCGAAGCTGTGGTGAAGTCGAAGCCTTCGGGCGCCAAGGGCAAGTACGTCCGCAAGGTCTCGCTGACCTCGTCGATGGGCCCGGGCCTCAAGGTCGATCTGAGCGAAGTCGAGGGCGCGTGATTTGTGGGGCGAAGCCGCATCCGCGGCTTCGCTTCCTCGCTCACGGGGCCTGAAGGCCCCATCGCTGCGGGCGGCCATTCGGCCTTGCGATCCCTGCGGGACCGATCAGCCCCCTCCTACAGCTCCGCTGACAGCATCGAGAGGGGTCGGAAGCCATGCGCCTCCGGCCCCTTTTGCGTTGCGACATAAGTCATTCGGACCCCTTGTCTTCGCCGTGCGTTGTCCCATCTGATAAGGGCACCCGCGACGCCCCCTCTCCTCCCCCTTCGCTCGCGGTTCATGAAAGAGGTCGCTCATGCCCGTTGCTTCGGAACGTCTTGCTGGATGGCTTTCTACCAAGTGGCTGGTGGCCGGGGTTGCGGTGGCAGCCTGCGCCCTGCTGGCGAGCTATGATGTCAGGCTTGGCATGGCAGCGGGCACGCTGCTCGGCGTGGCGGTGCTGGCGTGGCTCTGCCTCGCGCTGCGTTATGGTTCGCTGTCGGGCACGCCCTCGGTGCGCACCGCGCTGGTCGAGCGTTCGCGCCAGCAGGCGGCGAACCGCGTGACCGCCGAGCGCGCTTCAGGCGCGCAGCAGAGCGCGGATCCCTCGGGCCGCCCCTGACCGTTCCGCCAGCACCTTCGCGCCCGCGACGCCCGCATCAAACGCCTCGCGCGCGCCGATGAGCGTGCGGTTGGCGAGGGTCGGGCGCAGCAGGACGAGGCTCGAACAGGCTGCTGCATGCGTCCCGAACAGCGCCTTGTGTGCGCCTTCGCCCTCGGTGAAGTCGAACCAGGCGAAGCGGTCTTCCGCGAACAGCTGCTCGAGCGCCTCGACCTGGAGCACCGTGCCGGGCGATAGCGGAGCCCAGGCAGGATCGTAGCCGAGGTGGGCATAGACCAGCGTTCGCCCGCTCACCGGCAGCGCAAGGTAAGCGACCGCCTGTCCATCGGCATGGAGCAGAAAGGCGCGCATCCGGTCATCCTCGGCCGCCTCCAGCATGGCGCGGCTTGCGGCGGGATCCTCGGGCAACCCCGCTCCCAGCAACCGCGCCTGATAGGTCTTGGCCGAGAGCGGCAAGGCGGCGGCCAGAAAGGCCTCGATCTCGGCAGGGGTGCGGTGTGCGGTGACCCGGAAGCCCCCCGCCGCGACCTCGGCGAGCTTCCGCGCCTTGCGCTTCAGGGTCGATCGGGTCTTGCCCGAGAAGCGCGCCATGTAGGCCTCGAACCCGAGGCCCATGTCGATATAGTGGCGCTGGTAGTCCTGCCGTCCACCGGCAATGCAATCCGGGTAGCGTGCGGTGACCTCAGGGAGCAGAAGAGCGGGGGCGGAGAGCACGCGCACCCCGTCGCGCGCCGGGGGCGGCATCGCGGGGAGGGCGGCGGCGAACACGTCCTCGAGGCTGAAGGCCCAGGTCGCAAGGTCACGCGGCACGCTGGCGAGCCGCCGCGAGCCGAGCGTGAAGTCGATCCCGGCCCGCGCCACCGCAGCAGCTCCTTCAGAGGCTGCCGTAGAGCGCGTTGGAGACGAACTGCTCGGCAATCCGGCGTCCGGTGCGCAAGGGGCTCGCCGGGAGCGGAAAGGAAACGCCGCCGGTCAGCTGGAGCGCTGGCGGGTCCGCGCGATAGGTGCCGGTCGTCACCCCGTGCATTCCCGCGAGCGCCTTGAGCAGCCCGGTGAAGCGGCGGCGGACGATCGGGTTCACCGACTGCCGCCGCCGGTTGATCAGTTCGAAGGAGTGGCTGACCAGCGTGAAGCTGTCGCGCGCGCTGTTGCGGGCATGGCGGATCGCGCTGACGAGTTCGCCCAGCGTGAGGGCGGTGAGCTGGGCGTGGCGCAGGCCGCCGCCGATGGTGCCGATCGCGCCGACGGGGACTTCGATCACGCCCATGTGGCCAACCGGATCGCAATCTTCGGCGGTGAGACTGATGCGGCACGCGCCGGTGCCGACCAATGCCGGGCAGTGGCTGGTGTCGTAGCCGATCCCGATGCTGGCGAGCGCGCGCAGCGTGTCGTCATTGGCGCCGTAATTGCCCGCCCGGAAGGCGACCGGCGCGGGCGCTCCGGCAGCGATCAGCGTGGTGCGGGCGTAGTCGAGAATCGCGCACTGATCCTCGAAGGTGAAGTCGGCAAGGTCCTTGCCCGTCGCCTTGGAGGCGAGCGGATTGGCCGGGCCGGCGAGGCCGAGCCACTCGGTGTGGCAATGCAGTTGCACGTCCTGTCCGGCGTCCACGATCGGCCCGACGATGTCCTCGATCGCCGCCACGCCCCACACCAGCGCGGGCATCGGGTCGACGAAGAACACCGCCTTCTGCCCGTGTTCTGCCAGCAGTTCGAGCTTGTGGGTGATCCCCGCCGGGCCCTCGGGCGTCACACAGGCGATCGAGCGGGCGTAGTTTTCCGCACGGTCGCTCGCTCCCGCGCCGTTGTAGAGGCCGGAGGAGTATTCCGTGTCGATCGTGATGAACACACGCGTCATGCCCAAGCCCTTAACGTGCAAGGGTTAAGGTCAGGTGATGATGTTTCTTCGCGCCCCCACGCGCAGTGTCAGATGCCGCCGGGAGTCACCGGATGCCCGGCCGCCGCCAGCCCCTCGGCGAGTGCTGCGCAGCATGCCGCAAGATCATCGGCGCTGACCGAGCGGACCACGAAATTGGCGCCCACCCGGCCCTCGCGGAAGAACGGGTAGGAGCCGATCTGGCAGGTGGCATGGGCCGCCTCGGTCTGACGCAGGATGTGGGCGACCTCGCTTTCGGGGATCCACCCGCCGAGCGTTTCCGACAGCAGCGGCGCGCCGCCTTCGAGCTCGCCGGTCAGTGCGTCGAGCATGCCCGCGGTGATGTGCGGGACGCCCGCCATCAGGAAGATGTTGCCGCGCCGGATACCGGGCGCGCCCGACATGCGGTTGGGGATCAGCTGCGAGCCTTCGGGCACCCGCGCCATCCTGAGGCGCCCTTCGTTGAGCCCGCCGCGCGTGGCGTAGTAACGCTCCAGCATCGCGCGCGCATCGGGGTGGATCACCACGGGGACGCCCAAGGCCGCTGCCACCGCATCGACCGTGATGTCATCATGCGTCGGCCCGATCCCGCCGGTGGTGAAGAGGTAGTCGTTGCTCGCCCGCAGCGCATTCACCGCCTCGACGATCCGCGCTTCGACATCGGGCACCACCCGCACCTCGGCAAGGCGGATGCCCTGCACCTGCAACCAGCTCGCGACCTGCGCGATGTTCTTGTCCTGCGTGCGGCCGGAGAGGATTTCATCGCCGATGACGATGAGCCCGGCGGTCCAGATCTTTTCGGGAGAGGTCATGGGCAATGGTTAGGCGAAGGCGGGCGCAATCGGAAGAGATTACCGCCCGCCTCTCGACCTTATTCCGCCGCCTCCAGCTGCTCGTCCACGCCCCGCGCATTCGCGCCCGGCTTGGTGAAGCTGAGAATGCCGTCGATCAGCGGATCATCCTTCATCCGCTTGCGATCGACCACATATTCCTGGTTGAGCCGCCACGGGTAGCTCACCGAGTTGCGCGGCATGATGTGCTTGCCGCGCTGGATGTAGCCGGATGAGAAATCGAACACGTCGTCCTCGATGATGGCCGCCTCGCCTTGCGGCGTCAGCACCGGGGTGGCGATCTGCGCACCGGTCTTGCGCATGTGTTCGAGCACCCGGCAGACATAGTCCGAATTGATGTCCGCCCGCAGCGTCCAGCTGGCATTGAGATACCCGAACACCACTGCCAGGTTGGGCAGGTTCGAGAACATGCAGCCCTTGTAGTAGAACCGCTGGTTGAACTTCACCGGCTCGCCATCCACGCGCACGTCGATCTTGCCCGCGACCGCAAGTTTCAGCCCCGTGGCGGTGACGACGATATCGGCGGGCAGGAACGTGCCGTCGGCAAGGCGCACGCCGCCTTTTTCGAACTTCGCAATATGGCCAGTCACGACATCGGCCTTGCCCGCCTTCATCGCGCGGAACAGGTCCTCGTCGGGCACCAGGCAAAGGCGCTGTTCCCACGGGTTATAGGGCGGGGTGAAGGCATCCTTGTCGTAATCCGGCCCGAGCGCGGCCTCGATCTTCTTGTGAAGCGTATCCTTCACCTTCTCGGGCTTGTCGCGCGCGGTCTTGAAGGCGATGTCCTGCATCTTGATGTTCTTGAACCGGGTGATCCGGTAGGCGAGGCTTTCGGGAAGCACCTTGCGCAGGAAATTCGCCACCGCGTCCTTGGCCGGGCGCGAGAACATCCATGTCGGCGTCCGCTGGAGCATGGTCACATGCCCTGCTTCCTTCGCCATCGAGGGGACGATGGTGACTGCGGTCGCTCCAGATCCGATCACCACGACATTCTTGCCCTTGTAATCGAGGTTTTCGGGCCAGAATTGCGGGTGGATCACCTGCCCCTCGAACTCGCCGAAATCGAAGCCGGGATCATAGGGCTCGTCGTAATCGTAGTAGCCTGCGCCCAGATAGAGGAAATTGGCCGTCATGTGCACGGTGCTGCCGTCGGCCTTTTCCAGGTCGACATGCCAGCGCGCGTCATCGTGGTGGAAGTCGGCGCGGATCACCTTGTGGCCGAAGCGGATGTGCTGGCGGATGCCGCGCTCGTCGACGATGCGGTCGAGATAGTCGAGGATCGCGGGCGCATCGGCGATACTCTTCTCGTGCCGCCAAGGCTCGAAGTCGAAGCCGAGCGTATGCATGTCGCTGTCCGAACGGATGCCGGGGTAGCGGAACAGATCCCACGTCCCGCCGAGATTGTCGCGGCGTTCGACGATGCAATAGCTGTGGTGCGGCGCCTTCATCTCCATGTGCGCAGCCATGCCGATGCCGGAGATGCCGGCACCCACGATCAGGACGTCGAAATCGGGCGGTGTTGCGAGCATGACGGGGCCTCTCTCTCCCTAATTGACACTGATGTAACCACAGCCTCTGCGCAAAAGCGAGTCTTGAATGGCAAAGTGCAACTGAGTTTGTGGTGACGGGAGGGGCCGGCCGCTTTAAGGCGCGGCCCATGACTTTTCGTGCCCGCCTGCTCGCCTGCGCTCTGTTGCTTCCCCTCGCCGCGCCCCTCGCCGCGCAGGACGAGGAGGCGAGCGAGGAGGATCGGGCGGAAGAGATCCCCGAGGAGATCATCGTTACCGGCAAGGGCCTCGATCCGGCGCTCTCGACCGGGATCTATGCCACCACCACGCTGGAGCGCGAGACCATCATCGCGTCGCCATCGGGGCGGATCGAGGACGTGCTGCGCAATGTTGCCGGCTTCCAGCAGTTCCGGCGTTCCGACAGCCGCTCGTCGAACCCGAGCGCGCAGGGCGTGACGCTGCGCGCGCTGGGCGGCAATGCCACGAGCCGCGCGTTGGTGCTCTTGGACGGGGTGCCGCTGGCCGATCCGTTCTTCGGTTTCATCCCCCTGTCGGCGGTTCCGCCCGAGACATTGGGCACGATCCGCGTGACGCGCGGCGGCGGGTCGGGGCCGTTCGGGGCAGGCGCGCTGGCCGGGACGATCGAGCTTGAGAGCGCCGAACCGGGCGAGGCTTTCCTCGGCAACGCAGCAATCAACAGCCGCGCCGAGACTGAGGCGAGCGGGGTGCTGACCCAGCGCCTCGGTCGCGGCTTTGCCGTGGCGAGCGGGCGATGGGACCGCGGGCAGGGGTTCTTCACAACGCCCGAAGCACAGCGCGTCCCCGCTACTGCGCGCGCCGCCTTCGACAGCTGGAACGTGGGCTTGCGCACCGTCGCCCCGCTGACCGACACCGTGGAGGTTCAAGCCCGTGTCGCCGTGTTCCGCGACGCGCGCACGCTGCGCTTTGCGGGCGCTGACTCCACCAGCGAGGGCGAGGAAGCCTCGATCCGCTTCGTCGGGCGCGGTGCGTGGCAGTTCGATGCGCTCGCCTATGTCCAGGCGCGCGACTTCTCGAACATCGTCATCTCCTCGACCCGCTTCACCCCCACTCTCGACCAGCGCCGCACCCCTTCGACCGGGATCGGCGGCAAGTTCGAGCTGCGTCCGCCGATCCTCGAAGGCCACGACATCCGCATTGGCGCCGACTACCGCCGCGCCGACGGGGAGCTTCAGGAGGAGGCGATCAATGCCGTCAGCGGCGCGATCACCGAGCGGCGACGGGCCGGGGGCGCGACGAGCAATCTCGGGATATTCCTCGAGGATGACTGGCAGATCGGCCCGCTCACCATCAACGGCGGCCTGCGCGCCGACCGCTCGAGCATCACCGATGGCTTCTACCGCGCGGTCTCGGCCAGCACCGGCGCGGTGGTGAGCGAGGTCGTCGCGCCGGACCGCAATGACTGGTCGCTGAGCTGGCGTGCGGGTGCGCTGTTCTATGCCACCCGCCGCCTTGATCTGCGCGCGGCGGCCTATACCGGACTGCGCCTGCCGACCCTGAACGAGCTTTACCGCCCCTTCGTGGTCTTCCCGGTGGTGACCGAGGCCAATTCCGACCTCGTCAACGAACGCCTGCGGGGCTTCGAGATCGGGTTCGACTGGCAGCCGGTGAACGCGGTGGTGATCGCGGTCACCGCCTTCGACAACGAGGTCGAAAACGCCATCGCCAATGTCACCATCGCGCCCAACCTGCGTCGCCGCGCGAACCTGCCCGCGATCGAAGCGCGCGGGATCGAGGCGAGCGTGGCGGCGAAGTTTGGTGCGGTGAGCATCGACGGGTCGCTCGCCTGGACCGACGCGGAGGTGCGGGGCGAGGGCGTATCGGCTGATCTCGACGGCTTGCGCCCCGCACAGACGCCCGAATTCGCCGCTACCCTCACGCTCGGCTGGCAGCCTGCGTCCGGCTGGCGCATCGCGGGGACGCTGCGGCACGTCTCCGCCCAGTTCGAGGATGACCGCCAGACCGACCGCCTCGCACCCGCCACCACGCTCGACGGCTTCCTCGCCGCGCCGCTGTGGGGCCGCCTGTCGCTGACCCTGCAGGGCGAGAACCTGACGGGCGAAGAGATCATCACCCGCAATCAGGGCGGATCGATCGATCTCGGCGTGCCGCGCACCGTCTGGCTGGGTTTACGCTACGGCTTCTGACCGGGTTTGCCATTGCCGAAAGATTGTTGCGTGCTATGCTGTTGCATCGCACAGATGCTGCGTTGCAATACCGAATGTTGCATTCTTGCTACGCCCATTCAGAACTTTGCCTATGACTCTTGTTAGGCTGCGCGAGGCTGATAGGATGCGAGTCGCAAAACCAGTCCGGCACAAAGACCGGCGGGCCTTTGGAGAGAGAAGACATGACGCGCAAGTTCGCAAAGCTTGCCTGCGGCCTGATGGCCTGCAGCGCACTTACTGCCCCTGCCTACGCTCAGGACGAAGGGGCTGAGACCCCCGAAGTCCAGAACGACAATGTAATCATCGTGACCGCGACCCGCCGCGCGCAGGACGTGCAGGACATTCCGCTGGCGGTGACTGCGATTTCGCCGCAGCAGCTCGACAACCAGGGCGTGGTCACCATCCAGCAAGTTGCTGCGCTGGCACCGTCCTTCACCAGTTCGCAGGCGCAGACCGCCTCGGGCTCGGTGGTGCTGCGCATCCGCGGGGTCGGGACGACGTCGAACAATATCGGCTTCGAAAACGCGGTCGGCATCTTCATCGATGGCGCGTTCCAGTCGCGCGCGGGGGTGGCACTCAGCGAATTCGTCGATGTTGAACGGGTCGAAGTGCTGCGCGGCCCGCAAGGGACCACATTCGGCCGCAACACCTCGGCGGGCGCGCTCAACATCACCAATGTTCGTCCCGATGTCACCGAGTTCGGCGGTTTCGTGAACGCGGGCTACGGCAATTTCGACGAGTACAGCCTGCAGGGCGCAGTCAATGTGCCCGTGGTGAAAGACACGGTCGCACTGCGCCTGACCGGGGCATGGCGCCAGCGCGACGGGTTCCTGACCGTGGTCGATCGCACCGGGGCCGAGATCGGTGACACCAATGATGTCGATCAATGGCTGGTGCGCGGCCAGATTGGCTGGGACACTGATAGCGGCCTGCGCGGCCGCATCATCGCCGATTACACCAAGAGCCAATCGAGCTGTTGCGGCGCTATCGAGCTGTTCCAGGCTCCGGCGGTGACCAACGGGGTCTTTGCCGCAGTCGGGCTTGGTGCCAATGGCGGCAATGGGCAACCATCGGTCTCGACCGGACTGCGCGATCAGGGTGCTTTCGAACAGGCGCTGGACAACCGGGTGGTCTCGGCCAATTTCGCGCCTGAGGCGGATATTGATATCTACGGCGTCACGGGAGAAGTGGAATTCCCCATTTCCGACAATGCCGACCTGATCTTCATCGGCTCCTATCGCAAGTACGAGAGCTTTGAACGGTACGATTCGGATTTCACCGCGCTCGACATTTTCAATGTCGAATCGCTGAACCTGGAAATCGACACCTGGACGGCGGAACTGCGGCTTCAGGGGGACACCCTGGGCGGCCGGCTCAATTACATGTTGGGCGGGTTCTTCTCGGACGAGCAGATCGATCAGGTGCAGGGCTTTGGTCTTGGCTCGGAATATGAAGAGAACTTTGCAGCAGCCTTTCTTGGCGGCGCGTTCGGACCAACGCCGTTCCAGCTCCTTCACAGCCTGACCCCGGGTGTCACGCCGCGCGATCCCAACGGCACCCGCACCACCAACCGGTTCCAGCAGGATGGCCAGAGCTATGCGCTCTTCACGCACAACTCGCTCGAGATTGTCGACGGGCTCGAGCTGACGCTGGGTGCGCGCTATTCGTGGGAACGCAAGTCAGGCGGCTTCTCGCAGGTCTCGACCAACAATCAGATCTGCCCTGCGACGCTGGCCTCGCTCGGCACCATCGGTGCGCTGGTGCCGCCCGCATCGGTGGCGGCAACAACTGGTGCGTTTGTCGGGCTCGGCTGTTTCGGCTTCACGGCTCCGGCTGACCTGCCTCAGGCAGCCGCACTGCCGCTGGTGCGCTCGTTCCAGACGACGTTCGATGATGAAGAGCTGATCTACACCGCCAAGCTCGGCTACGAGTTCAGTCCATCGATCAACGCCTATGCCAGCTTCACGCACGGCTACAAGGCAGGCGGGATCAACCTTGATACCACCGCTGCCGTGGGCGGGGCTAATCCGACCTTCCAGTCGGAAGAGGTCGATGCCTATGAAATCGGGGTCAAGGGCCAGACCGCCGATGGTGCGGTGACGGTCAATATCGCCGGGTTCTATGAGGAGTTCACCAACTTCCAGATCCTCGAATTCACCGGGACGGCGTTCGCTACCTTCAATGTGCCGGTTGCGGAGACCCGCGGGGTCGAAATCGAAGGCCTGATCCGGCCCAGTGACGAGCTGACCTTCAATCTGGGGGCAACCTTCCTTCAGGCAAGTTATCCGGATGATTGTGCCGGCAACGTGACGGCGGTGGAGGTGCTCGCGCTCTGCGGAAACGACTTTACCAATGCGCCGCAGATCATCGCGCTGGTGGGCGCACTGTGGGAGAAGCCGATCAGCGATTCGGTCGAACTGTTCCTCTCGGGCCAGGTCCGGGCGGAGAGCGATCAGCGCACTTCGACCCAGGCGATCGTGCTTCCCGGTGCGGCGCAGATTGCGGCGGCAGGCGGGGTGCAGCAGGCGATCGACGCGGCACCGCCAATCGTGGCGGACATCCAGGACGGCAAGGCCTTCGTCAACCTGCGCGGCGGGCTGAAGTTCGCCGACGGTGCCTACACGATCGAAGGCTGGGTCACGAACCTGACCGACGAAGTCGTGCGCGGCGTGACCTTCAGCACCACGCTGCGCGGCAGCGGGATCAACAACTCGCGCTCGGCCTTCACCCTGCCGCCGCGCCAGTACGGCATCACGCTGCGCGCGAAGTTCTAAGGGCGCAGAACAAGCTAGCTCCGAAAACAACAACTCGCGCTCGGCCTTCACCCTGCCGCCGCGCCAGTACGGCATCACGCTGCGCGCGAAGTTCTAAGGGCGCAGAACAAGCTAGCTCCGAAAAGGAGCGGGAGAGGGGGTGGCTCGGGCGACCGGGCTGCCCTTTTCTTTTTTGTCTTTCGAAGGCGCCTCCGTGGGAGTCCGTGAGTTTCGCATCGCATCCGCGATGCGAAATCCTCGCTCACACGCCCTTCGGGCGCGTCGCTGCGGGCGCCCGTTCGGGCTTGCGGCCCCTGCGGGGCCGTTCAGCACCAAACGCGATCATGGCAGGAAGCGGTGGCTCGGTCGCTCAGCGACCGCGAGCGCACGCGCGCGAGCCGCAGGTGCCCGGAGCGGAGCGCTGCGGAGTGGAGGAACGGCACCGAGGACGGGCCCGCGGAGGCGGGCCCGCTCACAAAAACGCCGCGGAGGCGGCTGCGCCTACATACCCCTCGCGATCACCATCTTCATCACCTCGTTCGATCCGCCGAAGATGCGGGTGATGCGGCTGTCGCGGTACATGCGCGCGATCGGGTAGTCGTTGATGAACCCGGCCCCGCCGTGGAATTGCAGGCACTTGTCGACGACTTCGCCCTGCAGCTCGGTCACCCAGTATTTCGCCATGCAGGCGGTCGCCACATCAAGCTCGCCCTTCAGGTGGCGGGCGATGCAATCATTGACGAAGACGCGCGCGGCGGTGCTGCGGGCCTTGAGGTCGGCCATGACGAACTGGGTGTTCTGGAAATCCCAGATCGTCTGGCCGAAGGCCTTGCGGTTCTTGACGTAGTCCATGGTGGTCTCGAGCGCCTTCTCGATCCCGTTGATCGCGCCAATCGCGATGATCAGCCGTTCCTGTGGCAGCTCGCCCATCAGCTGGTAGAAGCCCTTGCCCTCGACCCCGCCGAGCACGTTTTCGGCCGGCACGAAGACATTGTCGAAGAACAGTTCTGACGTGTCCGCCGCATCGAGCCCGATCTTGTCGAGCTTGCGCCCGCGCTGGAAGCCCTCGGCGCCCTCGGTCTCGAGCAGCATCAGCGAAATGCCCTTGGCGCGCTCGTTGGGGTCGGTCTTGGCGACGACGATGATGAAATCGGCGATCTGGCCGCTCGAGATATAGGTCTTCGAGCCGCTGATGCGGTAGCCGTTGCCGTCCTTCACCGCCGTGGTGGTAATCGACTGGAGATCGGAACCCACGCCCGGCTCGGTCATGGCGATCGCGCTGACGAGGTCGCCGCTGACGAGGCGGGGCAGGTATTTCTGCTTCTGCTCCTCGGTGCCGTGGCGCACCAGATAGGGCAGGATCACGGTGTTGTGGAGCGAGGCGGCAAAGCCGTCGACCCCGTGCTTGGCCTGCTGGTCGATGACGACAAGATCATGCCGGAAGTCGCCGCCGTGGCCACCATATTCGCTCGGCACGGAGACGCCGAGCAGGCCAGCCTCACCCGCCTCGCGCCAGAATTCGCGCTCGACCTGGCCATCCTCGCGCCACTTCTCGACGCGCTTCTGGGGGGCGTGCTGCATGTAGAACTTGCCCACCGCATCGGCGAAAATGGCGATTTCCTCGTCTTCCATGAAGGCGGGTTGGGGCACGTTGAGGACGGACATGTCTCACTCCTGATTATCAGCTAAGCCTGCGATGTTTCACGTGAAACACGGGCCATGAACAGCAACTGCGTGGCAACCACCTGCGTGCGGCCTGACAACCAACCGGTGACGCCGCTGCGCAGATACCTGCGGTGCCTACTTCCCCGTCCAGTTGGGCTTGCGCTTTTCGGCGAAGGCGGCGGCGCCCTCGCGCGCGTCATGGCTGACGAAGACGGGACCGATCAGCTCGCCCTGCTTGGCGTAGCGATCTTCCATCGCCCAGCCGCGCGATTGCTTCATCACCGCCTTGGACACTTTCACGGCAAGCGGGCCGTTCGCCGCGATCTTTGCCGCCAGCGCCTTGGCCCCTTCGAGCGCCGAGCCTTCGGTCACCGTGTTGATGAGGCCGATCTGATAGGCGCGCTCCGCCCCGATGAAATCGCCGGTCAGGGCGAGCTCCATCGCGATCCGCTCGGGGATCTGGTCGGGCAGCATCATCACGCCGCCCGCCGCCGCAACAAGGCCGCGCTTCGCCTCGGGGATGCCGAACTTGGCATCCTTGTGCGCGACAACGAGGTCGCAGGCGATCATCAGCTCGAGGCCTCCGGCGAGCGCATAGCCCTCCACCGCAGCGATCAGCGGCTTGGCGGGCGGAGCCTGCACCACGCCGCCGAAGCCGCGGCCCGGGACGCTGGGCGATTCGCCGCGCAGGAAGCCCTTCAGATCCATGCCCGAACAGAAGGTCCCGCCCGCACCCGTCAGGATACCAACGCGCAGATCGTCTTCCGCATCGAGCCGGTCCATCGCCGCCGCGATCGCCTCGGAGGCGGCCTTGGTCATGGCGTTCTTCGCCTCGGGGCGGTTGATGGTGACGATGAGGACGCCGTCCTCGACGTCTGTCAGCACTTCGGGTGCGGTGGTGTCGCTCACAGGCTCTCTCCTATCGAAAATGTGATTGCGATTTGAAACGCAATTCTTGTGCGAGTGGTGCAGTGGGTTTACGGACGCGTCAACCGCAATTTCGCTAGAACGAGAGAGGAATGATCCATGGCCGAGGCTTATATCATCGACGCAGTGCGCACCCCGCGCGGGATCGGCAAGCAGGGCAAGGGCGCGCTGGCCGCGTGCCACCCGCAGCACCTCGCCGCGACCGTGCTGAAGGCAATCAAGGACCGCAACAACCTCGACACCACCACGGTCGACGATGTGATCTGGTCGGTCTCGACTCAGGACGGGATGCAGGCGGGCGACATGGGCCGCATGGCGGCGCTCGATGCGGGCTATGACATCACCTCCTCGGGCACCACGCTCGACCGCTTCTGCGGCGGCGGGATCACCAGCGTCGCGCTCGCCGCCGCGCAGGTGATGAGCGGGATGGAGGATTGCGTCGTCGCCGGGGGCACCGAGATGATGAGCCTCACCGCCGCCATGAGCCAGGAGAAGATGCGCGCCGGGATCAAGCCGCCGATGATGGGCAGCTACAACGCGCGTCTGCAGGCGGTGCACCCGCAGTCGCATCAGGGCATCTGCGGCGATGCGATCGCGTCGAAGGAAGGCTTTACCCGCGAGGAGCTCGACGAGGTCGGCTACCGCTCGCAGCAGCGCGCGGCCGAGGCGATCAGCGAAGGGCGCTTCGCCAAGTCGGTGGTGCCGGTGGTGGCCGATGACGGCACGGTGCTGCTCGACCGCGAGGAATATCCGCGCCCGCAGACCACCCGCGAAGACCTCGCCAAGCTGGAGCCCGCCTTCCCCAAGATCGCCGACGTTCCGCTCGATGCCGAGGGCACGACCTTCCGCAAGCTGATCAACAACAAGTATCCCGATCTGGAGATCAAGCACTTCCACCACGCAGGCAATTCCTCGGGCGTGGTCGATGGCGCGGCGGCGGTGCTGATCGCTTCGAAGGCCTATGCCCAGAAGCACGGCCTCAAGCCGCGCGCGCGCATCGTTGCCACCGCCAACATGGGCGATGATCCGACGCTGATGCTCAACGCGCCGGTGCCTGCGGCGAAGAAGGTGCTGGCCAAGGCGGGCATGACCACCGACGACATCGACCTGTTCGAAATCAACGAGGCCTTCGCGGTAGTCGCCGCCAAGTTCGTGCGCGACCTCGCGCTCGATTGGGACAAGGTCAACGTCAACGGCGGCTCGATTGCCTTGGGCCACCCGATCGGCGCCACGGGTTCGATCCTGATCGGCACCGTGGTCGACGAGTTGGAGCGGCGCGGCGGGCGTTATGGCCTTGTGACCATGTGCGCGGCGGGCGGCATGGCCCCGGCGATCATCGTCGAGCGGGTCGAAGACTTTGTCGACTAAGGTCGCGGACAACACCCCCGTCATCATCGGCGTGGGGCAATATTCGGAGAGGGTGGGCGAGCCGGGCTATGCCGCCTTCTCCTATATGGACTTGGGCGGTAAAGCGCTGGCTGCGGCGATTGCCGACAGCGGCGCGACGGGTTCGGTGGCGCATGCCATCGACACCCTCGCCGCGATCCGCGCCTTCGAGATGTCGCGTCCGGATCGCAAGCCGCCGTTTGGCGCCGCGAACAATGTGCCGCGCGCGATTGCGAGACGCGTCGGAGCGAACCCCGCGCGGGCGATCCTCACGACCACCGGCGGCCAGACCAACCAGCAGCTGGTGGGCGAGTTTGCCTCGGCCATCGCGGCAGGGGACAGCCGCTGCGCGGTGATCGTCGGTAGCGAGGCGATCTCGACCGTGTTGGCCTTGTCCGCGAAGGGCGACGTCCCCGACTGGTCGGAAGAGATCGAGGGCGACTTCGAGGATCAGGGTTTCGGGGTCGAGGAATTGCTTGAGCCGGTGCTCTTCATGCACGGCGCGAGCGGGGCGATCCCGCTCTATGCCCTCGCCGAGAACGCGCGGCGGCACAGGCTGGGCATGGGGCTGGAGGACTACCGCCGCGAAATCGGCAAGCTGTTCGCGCCTTTCACGCGCGTAGCGGCGGCGAACCCGCACGCCGCTGCTCCCGTAGAGCGCACGGCAGAGGAACTCGCCACCGTCACCGACCGCAACCGCATCGTCGCGGAACCCTATCCGCGCATGACCGTGGCGCGCGATCAGGTGAATCAGGCGGCGGCGGTGATCGTGGCCTCGGCGGGGCTGGCACGAGAGTTGGGCGTGCCGGAGGACAGGTGGGTGCACATCCACGCCGTCACCGCCGCGACCGAGCTGAAGCTTTCGCAGCGGCCCGATCTGGCGAGCAACCCCGCCAGCCTCGCGAGCGTTGATGCGGCGCTGGCGCGGGCGGGCAAGTCGATGGCCGACATGCGCTATCTCGACTTCTACTCCTGCTTCGCGATTCCCGTCTTCAACCAGTGCGATCACTTCGGCCTCGCTATCGACGACCCGCGCGGGCTGACGCTGACGGGCGGCCTCCCGTTCTTCGGCGGTGCGGGGAACAACTACTCGGCCCACGCCATCGCCGAGGCGGTGCAGCGGGTGCGCGGTGATCGCGGCTCCTATGCGCTGGTCGGGGCGAATGGCGGCTGGATGAGCAAATATGCCACCGGCATCTATTCCACCGAGCCTGCCGACTGGGGCGGCAACGACCGCTTCGCCGCGCTGCCCACGGCGACCGACAAGGTGCCCCTCGCCAAGGGGCCGGTCGATGCCGCGACGGTCGAGACCTACACCATCAACCGCGGCCCCAAGGGCGCCGAGGCGATCTTCATCGGCAAGAGCGGCGCCGGCGAGCGGGTGGTGGGCAATGCCGACCTGTCGGATCCCGCGACCGCCGAGGCGTTCGAGAGCGGGGAGCCGTTCGGCCATCGCCTTACGCTGACGCAGGACGAGCGCGGGCGCACGGTGGGGCGGTTGGTGTAATCCCCCCTCCCGCTTGCGGGAGGGGAGCGAGACTTGGCGGCTTGCCGCCTAGTCGCAGCGGGGTGGGCCTGCCGTCGCTATTCCCACCCCCGGCCCCTCCCGCAAGCGGGAGGGGAGTTTCAGCGCCGTGCCCCGCCCAGAAAATCGAGCGCGTCGAAGCCTTCGGGTGCCGCCACCTCGACCACCGGTTCATCCCGATCATCGAATTCGGTGCGCAGCGCGCGGCTCATGATGGCGTGCATGTGGTAGAGGCAGGTGATGTAGGTCAGCTCGAGCACTTCCTCGTCCGAGAACGCCGCCTTCACCTCGGCGAACAGCGCATCCGGCACCCGCCCGCCGTGGCACACCAGCCGGTCGGCATAGGCGAGGGTAAGGCGCTCCTTCGCGTCGAACACGTCCGCAGTCTGCCACACTGGAAGCGCGGCGATCTTCGCCTCGCTCACCCCCAGCCCCCGCAGGCTCTTGCAGTGCTGCGAGAAGACGAACTGGCTTCCCGTGGCCCAGCCCGCCCATGTCTGCCCCAGCTCGCGCAGCACAGGATCAAGCTTCCTCGCGGGCGAGCGGTAATAGGCGAAGCCCTGCGCGGCGTGCTTCAGCGTGTCGGGGGAATTCGCGAAGACCGTCCACCAATCCCCGCGCGTGCCGGTGGCGGTGCCTGGCTTGGCGACGGGGTCGCGCTCGCCGAACAGTTGCGCATAGAGCGGGGCCGCGACCTTTGCGTCGGCCTCGGCCAGCGGCACTTGCCTGAGGCGCGGCATCAGGCGTCTTCCTCCATGGTGGCAGGCATGTGGCGGATATCCTCCGGCCCGAAATCGCGGGTGGTTGCGGCGAATTCCAGCATGATCCCGTTGGGGTCGGTGAAATAGACCGAGCGCACGAACACCCCGTCGTGGGTCTCCTTCGCATAGCCCGAGGTGCTGTCATCGTGGTTGAACACCATGTGGGTGTGCGGCACGCCGGCCTCTTGCAGCCGCTCAAGCGCCGCCTCGAGCTCGCTCTCCTCCATGTGGAAGGCGAGGTGGTTCATTGATCCCACGGCCGTCTTGGCGTCGAACGGAAACTTCTTCACCGAGGCGATCCCCGGCGCGGGCGGCGGCGCGTCCTTCCACCAGAAGAAAGCGACCGCATTGCCCCCGCCGCAATCGAAGAAGAAATGCTGCCCTCCGTCGGGCAGTTCGACCGTCTTGAACAGCGGCATGCCGAGCACCTGGACATAGAACTTCATGGTCTCGGCCATGTCGCGGCACACCAGCGCGACATGGTTGATGCCCTTGGTGCGGATCATCGCCTGTCTCCCCTTTGGCAACAGACTGCCCCGTTCGCGCGCGGCTGGCAATGCTTGCGCGAATCGGCGTTTTCGGATAGATGGTTTCAATTGAAACTATCTCGCTTGCCCGAGGGGATCACCGATGAACGCACCCGCTACCGACCTGTTCGAAAACCCCGCGGGCCTCGACGGGTTCGAATTCGTCGAGTTCTGCGCGCCAACCAAGGGCATGCTCGAACCGGTGTTCGCAGCGATGGGCTTCACCCGCGTCGCGCAGCACCGCTCGAAGGACGTGCACCTGTGGCGGCAGGGTGGCATCAACCTCATCGCCAATTACGAGCCGAAGAGCGCGGCGTGGTACTTCGCACGCGAGCATGGCCCCTCGGCCTGCGGCATGGCCTTCCGCGTGCGCGATGCGGCCAAGGCCTATCACCACCTCATCGCCAAGGGCGCAGAGCCAGTCGCCGTCCAGACCGGCGTCATGGAACTGCGCATACCCGCGATCCGCGGCATCGGCGGGGCGATCCTCTATCTGGTCGACCGCTACGAGGGCGCTCAGGGGGGCAACGGCCTCACCATCTACGACATCGATTTCGAGTATCTGCCCGGCGTCGAGCGCCGCCCCGAGGGCGCGGGCTTCCACACCATCGATCACCTCACCCACAACGTCTATGGCGGGCGGATGAAGTATTGGGCCGACTATTACGAGACCCTGTTCAACTTCCGCGAGATCCGCTTCTTCGACATCAAGGGCGAATATACCGGCCTCACCAGCAAGGCGCTGACCGCGCCTGACGGCAAGATCCGCATCCCGCTCAATGAAGAGGGCGAAGGCGGCAAGGGCCAGATCGAGGAGTTCCTACGCGCCTTCAATGGCGAGGGCATCCAGCACATCGCGCTGATCTGCGACAACCTGCCGGCCTGCTGGGACCGCCTGCAAAAGCTCGGCGTGCCCTTCATGACCGCGCCGCCTGCGACCTATTACGAGATGCTCGCCGAACGTCTCCCCGGCCACGGCGAGGATGTCGACGCGCTGAAGATGCGCGGCATCCTCTTGGACGGCACTACGGATGGCGGCCAACCCCGCCTGCTGCTCCAGATCTTCGCGCAGGCGCAGGTCGGGCCGGTGTTCTTCGAGTTCATCCAGCGCAAGGGCGACGAGGGCTTCGGCGAGGGCAACTTCAAGGCGCTGTTCGAAAGCATGGAACGCGATCAGATCATCCGCGGCGTGCTCAATGTCGAGGAGCCGGCGGAATGACCCATCCCGTGAACCTCGCCGGCATCCACCACGTCGCCTATCGCTGCAAGGACGCCAAGGAGACGGTCGAGTGGTACGCCCGCGTGCTCGGCATGACCTACACCACCGCCTTTGCCGAGGATCACGTGCCCTCGACCGGCGAGTATGATCCCTATATGCACATCTTCCTCGACGTGGGGAACGGCAACATTCTGGCGTTCTTCGAGCTCCCGAACCAGCCGGAGATGGGCAAGGACCCCAACACCCCCGCATGGGTGCAGCATCTGGCGCTGAAGGTGCCCTCGGAAGAGGCGCTGCTGGCGGCCAAGGCGCATATTGAGGCGCAAGGGATCGACGTGCTCGGGCCGACGCATCACGGCATCTTCAAGTCGATCTACTTCTTCGATCCCAATGGCCACCGGGTGGAACTGGCCGCCGATATCGGCACGGCGGAGCAATACGCCGAACTCGCCCGCGTCGCTCCGGTGATGCTCGAGGAATGGTCGCAGACCAAGCAGGCCCCACGCCACGCCGACTGGCTGCACGAGATCGCGCGGGCGGAACACGCGGCGAAGTAGCTGCTGGCTCTCCGGGGTTCACGCAGAGACCGCAGAGAAAACGCCTACCGCGCGGCGGCCGAGAGATTTCTCACACAAAGACGCAAAGCCACAAAGAGCGCGCACCCGGTCGCCGCGTCGTGCATCATCTTTGTGCCTTTGGGTCTTTGTGTGAGATGATCCGCGGCTTTGCCGCGTGGCCTTCTCCGCGTCTCGCTTGCTTCTCTGCGCTCTCTGCGTGAACCATGACCACCCGCGCCTTGCACGCGCAGAGTTTTGATCCAGCGCAAAGCGCCCGCCCGCCGACTCCCTCAATCTGGGCCATCCAGTGAGAGGGGGAGTCGGCCCATGCGCATCCTGTTCGTTCATCCCAACTACCGCTCGGGCGGGGCCGAGATTGCCGGGACATGGCCGCCCGCGTGGGTCGCCTATCTCACCGGGTCGCGCCGCCGCCCGAAAGCCTGTTCGTCTGGTATGCTGCGGTCTTCACCCTGCTCTACCGCGTGCTTGTCGCTCCCGATTGCACCTGCCGGATGATCGAGCCCGGCTGCGAGATCGTGCCGCGCCGCGACTACCGCATCACGCGCTCCTAGCTGGCGGGCGGGATCCCGCAGGCGAGGCGGATCTCGTCCTTCTCGAGATCGTAAGTGAGCTCCGAGCAATGTGCGATCTGATTGCGACCGATCTGCGTAAGAATGTCGATACGCCCGCGCGGCTTGCGCCCGGAGACGACGATCTCGTCGGGGTCGAACCGCGGATCGTTCGCGCTCGCTTCGCCGACATTGCGGGCCTTGCCGTGATCCTCGAGCCGCACCGCGAAACGGTCGATCAGCAGGTCGCCGAGCTGAAGCGGCCGGGCGAGGCGCATCATCCGCGTGCGGCGCTCCACCCCGAAGTGCATGCGCAGCTTGCCCTCGCTTTCCGGCAGGAACCCGCCGTCGAAGCGCGTTGCAAGCCAGTTCGCGGTCGGCGCGGTGACGATATTGTCGGCGAAATCGGTGGCGAAGATCGCCTTGAGCTTGCGCTCGCCCGTATCGATCTCGGTGCCGACCCGCATCGCGCGCTGTCCGGCGAAGCGTAGCAGCGGGAAGCGCTGGATGGTCTGTTCTCCGACCGGCGCGGCGAGCGGCATGACGATGCGCTTGTAGGGCAGATGATGGATTCCGATCACGCCGTCGGCCAGCGGCGTCGGCAGGCCCAGGCTCCACATCACCGGCAGCGTTGCCCTGCGGTCGCCGAAATCGGCAACCCGCAACACTCCGGCCGACTGGAGTAGGTCGCCGTTACTATAGTCCCACAAGTCCTGAAACGAGGCGCGCCAACGCAGACGCACCACGATCCTCGGGTCGATCGCCGCCGGGCCCGAGGCGTCGGCGGTGACCAGCATGCGCAGCACCGTGCCGTTGATCTTTATCGGGATGATGTGATCGGGCGGGAGCACCAGCTCGTCAGCCGACGCGGGACGATCAGCGACAACGGTGATCTCATGGTCCGCTGGCCCGGGGGGCGGAGCTGTCTGTGACGCGAGCGCAGGCGTGGTGGGCAGGTTGACGGTGTACAAGAGGACCAGCGGCAGAAATCTCGGTATCATGACGCTCTCTCGATCATGCAAGCAGCTGATGTTGCGGCCAAAACGATCTGCGCTGGGCATGGTTCCGCCAATGAGCGATCATCGGGACTGCAACTGAGCCTTATCTCGTCGCCGGCAAGATCATAGGTGATCGACGAGCAATGCGCGATCTGGTCGCGGCCGATGCGGGTGAGCAGGTCGGGCTTCCCGCGCCCCTTGCGGCGGCTGACGAGGATATTGCCCGGATCGAAGCGCGGATCATCCGCCGCGATCTCGCCCACGCGGCGCGGATCGCCATAGTCTTCGACCCGCACGGCGAAGCGTGTCAGCGCGAGATCACCGAGCAGGATCGGTTCGGCGATGCGCATCATCCGCGTCGGGCGCTCGACACCGAAATCCATCACCGCGATGCTTGCCGAGCCGGGCTCGAACCCGCCCTCCTGATGGGTGGCGATGAAATTGGCGGTGGGGGCGGTGATGAGGTTCTCCGCGCGCTCGGGGACGAAGATCATCATCAGCTTCTTCTTGCCGACGATCACCTCGGTGCCGAGCCGGGTGTTGCTGTCCCCGCCCGCGCGGCGCAGGGGGAAGCGCTGCAGCACCTCGCCAGGCGCGGGGTCGCGGAAGACGAAGGTCACCCGCTTGTAGGGCATGTGGTGAACGCCGATCACGCCGTCGGCCTTGTCCGAGGCGGCGCGTTCCGACCAGCTGACGGCCAGCGGCACCGCGCCCGCCCCGAAATCGACAAGCCCGGTGGCGGTCTCGCCTTCAACCACCACCGGCCCGAAGCGCCACCCGCGCCGCCGATCCGCGATCAGCAGCGCCTGCGCAGCGGCGGCGGGGTTGACGACGGGCAGCCCGAAGGCCTCGGCGCTGACCTCGAGCCGGAGCGGCAGGCCATTGATGGTGAGGGAGGCGATATTGTCGCCGCGCAACACCAGTTCCTCGGGCAGTGGTACGGGAGCGCCAGGCGGCGCGGCCATGTCCTGCGCGGTCAGACCCGGCACCGGAAGCGCGATCAGGGCGGCAAGGAGAATTGCTGTGCGTCGGCGGGATACCATCATGGAGAAACACGCCGGGAGTAGCGCTGTTCCTATTGCTCGCGCCGCTGCTTGCGTCGCTCCCGCTGGCGGTCACGCATCAGTTCGGCAACTTCCACGATCTCGGCGCGCGCGATCATCCACCACAGGCCCACGACCATCCACACGAATACGCCGATGCCGAAAAGCACGATCCCGTAGAAGAATTCCGCCCCGTCGCTGTTCACGCCGACATGATCGGCAAACCATACCACCAGCGCCCCGAGCAGGGCCATCCACACGGCGAACTGGCACCAGCCCGCTGCGCCACGCGGCACGATGGTGAAGTTGGCCGATCCGCGCCGGTACATGACGAAGGGCTTGTCCTTGTCACGCATCTCTCCCTCCCCCAACGATGTCTTAGCCCGCAAACCTACACAGGTAAGCGCGGTTAGATAACGAGTCAGGCATCATCTTAGATGAGCAAGGGCCCAATTCAAAACGATTTTCTGTTCTTAGGCGGGATCCCCGGGGCGATCGGCGGCGGGCGGGCGGCCGCGCCGGACGGGTTCGGCGCGCGCCACCTTGACCCCGCGCCGCGCCAGCGCCTCGCGCAGCAGCACCTCGATCTCGGCGTTCACGCTGCGCAATTCGGCATCGGCGAGCCGCTGCACCGCATCGTGAAGCGCCGGATCGAGGCGCAGGGGGAAGGCTTTCTTCTCGGCCATGGTCAGGTCAGTAGAGCGATCCTGCATTGACCACCGGCGTAGTGTCGCGTTCGGAGCACAGCACCACCATCAGGTTCGAAACCATCGCCGCGCGGCGCTCGTCATCGAGGTGGACCACATTCTTCTCGCTGAGCTGGGTCAGCGCCAGCTCGACCATCGAGACCGCGCCCTCGACCAGCTTGGCGCGCGCGGAGATCACCGCTTCGGCCTGCTGGCGGCGCAGCATCGCCCCGGCGATCTCGGGGGCATAGGCAAGGTGGGTGAGCCCGCACTCGTCGACGGTAATCCCTGCCACCGAAAGCCGCTCGATCAGGGCCAGTCGCAGCTCGGCGCCGACTTCCTCGTGATTGCCGCGCAGCGTGACTTCGAGATGCTCGATATCGTCATAGGGATAGCGCGAGCCGATCGAGCGCACCGCCGCTTCCATCTGCGCCATCACGAATTCGCGGTAGTCATCGACATCGAACAGCGCCTGCGCGGTGTCGGTGACGCGCCACACGACCTGGGCTGCCATCTCGATCGGGTTGCCGCGCGCGTCGTTGACCTTGATCTTCTCGGAAATGACGTTGTTGGCGCGCACCGCGATCTTCTTGCGGGCGAGCCACGGCAGCACCCAGCGCAGCCCCTCGTTGCGGTCGGTGCCCTTGTAGGCGCCGAACAGCTGGATCGCGGCGGCTTCGTTGGGGTTGATCATGTAGAAGCCGGTGAGGCAGAACAGGCTGGCAAAGCCGGTGATCGCCGCAAGGATCAGCGGCAGGCCGAGCGGCGGCCCAGCGCCGCCCACTGCGGCGAGGAACAGCCACGCGGCAATCGCCGCCAGCACCAGGCTGAGCAAGAGCATCACATAGCCGCTCTGGGTCGCGGCCGGATATTCACGGCTTCGGTTGAGGGCGGGCGTATCAGCAGAGGACATGACGAATCTCCATTTCCCGATATAATTGTGATATCATTTTTATATCGTGGACAGGAATCGTCAAGCCGAAATCGCCAGCGCCCCTATCGCCGCGCGTGCATCATCGCTTGGCGCGGGGGGCGGTTTGGCTGTAGCAAGCGTGTCAGACGGCATTGACGCGCGAAAGGGGGGCTCGGTGGACAGCGGCGAGAATACGGCTCGGGGTACGCGCCCGCTGCTGTTCGTCAGCTATTCGCGCACCGACCTTGACCGCGCGCGCCCGGTGATCGACCTGCTCGAGCAGGCGGGCTTCGATGTGTGGTGGGACGGGCGGCTGGAGGGGGGCGAGAACTACCTTCAGAGCACCGAGAACGCGCTCGAGACTTGCGCCTGCGTAGTGGTGTTGTGGTCGGCGACATCGGTGGCCTCGCACTGGGTGCGCGACGAGGCGCAGCGCGGGCGCGAGCGCGGGTGTCTGGTGCCGCTGACGATCGACGGCACGATGGCGCCGCTCGGTTTCCGCCAGTTCCAGTTGCTCGACATCAGCGCGTGGGATGGCCGCGCGGACTCAGCCGAGGCAGCACGCATCCTCGTGGCGGTGCGCGCGCGGCTTGGCGGCGAGACGGGCGCGCCCGCAACCACGCCATTACCGCCACCGCCTTCGCAGCCTCCCGCGCCGAAGACCCCCGCGCTTTCGCGCCGCACGCTGATGATCGGCGGCGCGGGCGGGGCGGCGGCCATCGGCCTTGCTGGCGCATGGCAGTACGGCCTGTTCGGCAGCCCGGCCTCGGCGGCGACCTCGATGGTGGTGATGCCCTTCGCCAACGAGACCGGCGATCCCGACAAGAAGTTCTTTTCCGACGGCCTTGCGCGCGAATTGCGCACCGTGCTGTCGCGCAACCCGCGCCTCAAGGTCGCGGCTCCCACCTCCTCGAGCGCGATCGCGGACGAGGACGATTTCGAGATCGGGCGCAAGCTCGGGGTCGGCAGCATCCTGCGCGGCAGCGTCCAGCGCGACGATGCGCGGGTCAGGGTCACGGCCGAGCTGGTCGAGATCAAGGGCGGGCTGGTGCGCTGGGCCGAAACCTATGACCGCGCGCTCGAGAGCATTTTCGTGCTGCAATCCGAAATTGCCGAGACCGTCGCGCTCTCGCTGGTGGCCGAGGTTGCGGGCGATGACGAGGCCAAGCAAGCCGTGGCGGCGCAGGGCGAGATCGGCGGCACGCGCTCGGTCGCGGCCTACGAGGCCTTCCTGCGCGGCGTTGCGCTCTACGACGTCTCGGCTGGCGAGGAGACTGATCGCGCCGCTCTCGCCCAGTTCGAGAAGGCGATCGCCGAGGATCCGGGCTATGCTGCGGCCCATGCCTATCGCTCGACCATGCTCGCCGCGATCGCCAACAATGTGGCCAGCGGGCAGGGCGAATCCCGCCAGCTGTTCGATGCCGCCGTCGCCGCTGCCGAGAAGGCAATCGAGATCGAAAAGCGGCTCGCGCGCGGGCACCTGGCGCTGGGCTTCGCGCTCGCCAACGGGCGGCTCGACCGGGCGGGAGCGGCCACGCATTACCGCGCCGCCGAACTGCTCGCACCCGGTGATGCCGACGTGCTGCGCGCTGTCGCCAGCTTCCTTGCCTATGGCGCCGACGTCGCGCAGGCGGGGCGGATGATCGACAAGGTGCTCGAGCTCGATCCGCTCAACGCCCGCGCCTTCCGGTCGGCGGGCTATGTGTCACTGTTCGCTCGCGATTATCCTGCCGTCGTCAGCCGGATGGAGCGCGCACTGGCGCTCAACCCCAGCCTTGCCAGCGCGCAGTTCGGCATTGCGGTCGCGCGGCTGATGCAAGGGGCCTACTCGCGCGCGCTCGCGGCGGCGGAGTTGGAGGCGGGCCGGGCCTATGCACTGACCGTGATCGCGGTCGCGAAGCAGATGCTCGATGATCGGGCCGGATCGGATGCGGCGCTTGCGCAACTGGTTTTGGAATACGACGATTCCCACTACCAGCAGGCCGAGGTCCACGCCCAGCGCGGCGAGATATCCGCCGCGCTCGGCAAGCTCAAGGAGGCCTATGCCATGCGCGACCCGGGCCTCCTTTGGCTGCGCAACGATCCGCTGCTCGATCCGCTGCGCGGCGAGGCGCGGTTCAAGGATTTGCTTTCGCGCCTCGGGTCATGATAGCCCCTTTCCGGCGCCCGATGGGGGGCGTCCTGTGAGGGGGTAGATACCATGAAGAAGATCGTGACTTTCGCGGGCCTGGCCGGCGCGGCGCTGGTGCTGTCGGCATGCGGTGGCAAGACCGAAGAGGCCCCGGCGGCTGAGCCCACTGCCGAAGAGATGATGGCGCCTGCCGATGAGACGCCGATGGCCGAGGCGACCGACGAGGCCGCGATGGCGGCTGACGGTCAGGATGGCACCGCCAATCCGATCGGTCCGGCCGCCGCTGCGCCGGAAGCCGAAGAGCAGTAAGCCCGCGCGACATCCGCCCCGCGCGGGGAGGGTGCCAGCCGGTGGCCCTCCACGCGCGGGGCTTTTTCGTGGCCCTCAGCGTGCTCGCGCCGGTACCTGGCCCGGGCTGAAGCCCGGCAGGTTCTTCGCCAGCCACTCCTGCACCGCCTTGTGGCCGATGCGGATATAGCGGCTGGGCACTCCGGTCGTGCTGCAATTCTCTCCGCTGCTGACCACGCCGATCAGCGTCGGCCTGCCGCGCTGGTCCTCGTAGGTCACGAGCGGACCGCCGCTGTCGCCCTTGCAGGCCTGTTCGCGGTTCGCGCCCATCGCGCACAGCACCGAATCCTTGCGCCAGTCGCGATAGGCGGTGCGGTTGGTGCAGGCGGTGGCATCCTCGAGCTCGAGCCGGACGCCCTGGAGGATCTTGGCCGGGGTCGGGTCATCCAGCGATTGCCGCCCCCAGCCGAAGGCGAAGACCGGCGCCCCGGCGCGCACCGGCCGCTGCGCCACCGTGCGGGTGTCGACCGTGATGCGCCGCGCCCCGAAGGCGAAATCGCCCTTCGCCCCGCGTTTGGGATCATACTGCACCAGCGCGATGTCGAACTGGTAGGTCTTGGGCGAGTAGTTGGGGTGCCGGATCACCTTCACGATCGGGTATGTGTTGCCCTCGGGCGCCTCGGGCTGGATCACGCCCAGCCGGATGCGGTAATCGTGCTCCTCGATCTTGACACCCAGATCATAGGTGCAGTGCGCGGCGGTGATGATCCAGCCGGTCGCGACCACCGATCCGCCGCAGGCGGTGCGGAAGCCGATGGTTTGCTGCCCGAGCTTCGCCGGACGCCACAGCAAGGCCTGGAACGGGGCAAGCTCCACCCGGTTGACCGTGAATCCGCCGATCGAATAGGAGATGTTGATGCAGGCTTCGTCGACATGGGTGCGGCCTTCCCATTCGACCTGCGAGGCGCGGCAGGAACGGGCGCGCAGCTCCGCCTGCTCGCGCGCGAACTGCTCGGCCGCGGCCTGCGCGGCTGCGGCCTGTTCCTCGGGGGTGAGCACGGGGGGCACAAGATCACTGGCGAGGACTAGCGGGGCGGACGGATCGCTCGTCTGGCGATCGGTGAGAAGCTGGCACGCGCCCTTGTCGCCGGTGTCGCAGGCTTCGGCATAGAGCGCTGCGGCGCGCGGCAGATCCTGCGCAAGCGCGGTGCCCGCGGTCAGGGCATCGGCGAGCGCCTTGCATGCCGCGCCGCCCTCCGCTGCGCAGCCGCGCGCAAGGTAGCTTTCGACCGTAGCCGCATTGGCCTCCACCGGGGCCGAGGTGCTGGCGAGCGCCTCGATCAGCAGGCGGCCCGCCGGCAAGCAGGCCTCGATCACGCCCGCATCGCAGGCGGCGGTATAGAGCTTCCCGGCGCGCGGGCGGTCGATATAGGGCCCCTCCCTGGCGGTCATCCATCCGGCCTGTTCGACGCAGGCCTGCTGTTCGCCGCCCTCGCAGCGCGCCGCAAGCGCGGGGTATGCCCGCAGCTCGTCGGCGCGGGTGCAGGCATAGTCATTGGCGGGGCAGGCGCCGTCATAGAGCGCGATTGCCGCGGGCACTCCACCCGCGCCCGCGCGCTCGCGCAGCCCGGCAAGTTGCACGCAGGCGAAAGCATCGCCGGCGTTGCAGGCGAGCTGCCGGTATTCGGCAAAGCGCGGGTCGCTCGCCCCTGCGGTGTCGCGCACGAAGTCGGCGGCAGTGTCGCAGGATCTGGCATGGCCTGCGCGGCAGTGCAGGTCGAGCAGCGCGGCTGCCCGCGCCTTGTCCTGCGGCCCGTCCCCGTAGCGGTCGAGCGACCATGCCAGCGAATAGCAGGCGTCGGCATTGCCCTTGTCGCACAGCCCGCCGAGCAGCGCGCGGCCCTCGACACGCTGTTCGGGCGTGCCGTTTAAGCCTGCCAGCCGCTCGCCGAGATCGATGCAGAGCGCCGTCAGCCCGCGCGCGCAGTTCTCGCGCCTGTACACCAAGGCGTCTGCGGGGCCGAGGGCCTCGAACCGCCCGTTCTCGATGTTGTCGGCATCGAGCTTGCAGCCCTCGATCGATCCCAGACGGCAGGCGCGTATCGCGAATTCGAGCGCTTCGGGCAGCCCCACCTTGCCGAGCGAGCCGGGCAGGAGCTGGGCGAGCAGGTAGCAGCCTCGCGCATCGGCCGCGTTGCAGGCGCGGCGCAGGATCAGCTCCGCCACCGGACGGTTGAGCGGGCGGCCCGCGCCCTGCATGAAGGCTTCGCCCAGCCGTGTGCAGCCCGCAGGTTCGCCGGCGAGGCATGCCGCCTCGGCGCCATCGGCTTCGGCCTTCTCGCGGGCGATTTGCGTCTCCCGTTTGTCGCGAAGGAAGTCGGAGGAGTAGCCTATTGTCTCATCGTAGACATAGGGCGGGGTTTCCAGTTCCTGCGCGCGCAGCGGCACGCCCGCGAGCCAGAGCGCCAGCAGCGCCGCCATGCCCATCGCCAATCCTGCGCGCATCGCCCGCACTCCCCCCGAACAACCCGCACGAAATATGCGCTTTCGCCGGCGGCGCGTCAAACCGGGCGGCGAAGCGCGCTTCGCGCTTGTAAGCGGGCGGGGGGTGCGATTAAGCACGCGGGAGGGGCCTGCCGCTGTTCGGCGCGGGCGATTAGGGGATCGCGCCAGTGCCGACATCAGCCAGCCTGCCCGCACCGATCCGCGACAGCTGGCTGCCGCATCTGGCGCTTGGCGTGACCGGCCACCGCGCGGCCAATCCCGCCTATTCGGCCCACGCCGCCGCGATAGCCGCCGCGCTCGAGGCGCTGTTCGCGCGGATCGACGCGATCTGCGCCGGCCTTCCGGGCACACGCGGCCCGGTGCGGCTGCACAGCCTGCTGGTCGACGGCACCGATCAGGTCGCGGGCGAGCTGGCCCATGCGCGGGGCTGGGATCTCGCCGTGCCGCTGCCTTTCGGCGCTGCGCTCAACTGCGCAATCAACGCGCATCCCGACACGCTCGAGGATGTCGACGCGCTGCTCGCCGGGCGGCCTGCGGCCAATCGGGCGGTCGAGGCCAAGGCCGCCGCGATCCGCGCGATCACCGCAGGCGCGCGGATGTTCGAGCTCGCCGACCGCGATGCCGAGATCGAGGCGCTGTGGCGCGCACACCTCGCCGACCCCGAGGACCGCGCCGCCGCGCGCGCCTTCGACGCGCTGGTTTCGGACAATGTCGCCTTTGCCGGCAAGGTGATGGTCGAGCGGGTCGATCTGGTCATCGCGGTGTGGGACGGCAAGGTCGCCAACCTTCCCGGCGGGACGGGCCACACTGTCGTCACCGCGCTGGCGATGGGCGCGCCGGTGCTGCTGATCGATCCCGCGCGGCCCGAAAGCTGGCGCATCCTTGGCCGACCGGAAGAGCTCGGCCAGCCGGTCGATCCCGCCGAACCTGCCGATCCCGACCGGCTCGAGGCGATCATCCGGACTGCGGTCAACGTCGAAGGGTGGAGCCCCGATCTGCTCGCCCGAGAAAGCTGGCGTCCGCGTTCCAGCCGCGTCTTCGCGCTCTATCGCCGGATCGAGCGGGTGTTCGGCGGCGGGGGATCGTGGTTCGGCTCGCTCCGGCTCGCCTATGAAGCGCCCGAGGCCATTGCCGCGGGCAGCGGGGCGGCGATGATCGCCGCGGCGCGCAGCATGCCGGGCGGCGATCCGCGCATCGCGCTGAAGCTGGCCGAAGAGGTGATGCCGATGTTCGCCTGGGCCGATGGCGTCGCTAACCGGCTCGCCGATGCCTATCGCAGCGGGATGATCGTCAACTTCGTGCTGGCGACGCTGGCGGTGGTGGTGGGCCTTGCCTACCTGCCGCTCGGCATGAGCGCCTCCAAGTGGGGCTTTGCCGCGGTCGAGCTCGCCCTGCTGGGCGGCATTCTGGCGATGACCGCGGCGGGATTGCGGCTGGGCTGGCACCGGCGCTGGTTCGCGACGCGGCGGGTGGCGGAATATCTGCGCCACGCGCCCGCCTTGCTCCTGCTCGGCGTGGTGCGGCCGACCGGGCGCTGGCCCAGAAGCGAGTGGGGCAGCGGCGGTGCGGCGCGC
Source organism: Erythrobacter sp. (assembly GCA_013822695.1). GTDB lineage: Bacteria > Pseudomonadota > Alphaproteobacteria > Sphingomonadales > Sphingomonadaceae > Erythrobacter. The sequence goes on from PNKW01000009.1 coordinate 55,100, forward strand.
TGGCCGGAGCATTTCGCCCGCCACGCGCTTCGCGATGTCGGCCTGCCGCGCGCGGCGCTGACGCGGGACTATCTGCGCAGCGGCCTCGCGCATGCCGTGCTCCCGCATGTGACCGGCCAGCGCGCCTATCACGCGGCCAAGGCGCTCAAGCTGGAACGGGTACACCACCGGCTCGACAAGGCGGCCGAGGCCTGCTTCATCCTCGCGGTCGGCGGGGTGCTTGGCTACCTTGTGCTGAAGGGCGCAGGCGCGCTGGGGCTGGTCGACAAGCACCTCGCCAGCGATTTGTCGCCGCTGTTCACCTTCCTCGGCGTCGCCTTCCCGACGCTGGGCGCGAACCTTTCGGGGATCCGCTATTTCGGCGATTTCGAGCGCTTTGCCGCGATCTCGCATGTCGCTGCCGAAAAGCTGCGCGCGATCGAGGAGCGCATCGGCCTGCTGCTGTCAGGCACGCCGCAGGCGCTCACCTATGCCGCCGCAGCCGATCTGATCCACGCGCTCGACGAGGCGGTGGCGGAGGAGATCGCGAGCTGGCAATCGGTGTTCGGCGCCAAGCATCTGGCGCTGCCCGCTTAGAGCTGTCGTGCAAGAGCCGCCCGGTCGAACAGGGCGCGCCGTGCGGGGCCACCGATGCCGACGGAGAAATCGGCGAATTCGCGGGCCTCGGGCCACATCGCGGCGGTGCCCGGATAGCAACCGGCGCTCGCCTCGAAGCGGGTCAACCCCTCGAGCGCGGCGACCGCGGCCACCCGGCGGATCAGCAGGCGGTGCGGGGCATAGGCGGCAAGGCGCGTGTCGTGCGCGCAGGCGAGGCCATATCCGCGCCGGTCGGCAACAAGCCAGCATGACATCGCGACAATCGTGTCGCCCGCGCTGAGGCTGATCAGCCGCACCGCGCCGCGGCGGTGGCCTTGGCGGATCGCGGTGCGCAAGGGTTCGGTCGCGGGGCGGGCGATGCCTCCGCCACGTTCGAGCGCGAGGAAGGCCGCCAGCCACGGCTCGCAATCGCCCGCGCGGCTGTGGAGCGTGAGCCGCACCGGGCCGACGCGCGCGGCGAGCCGCGCTTCAAGCTGCTCCAGCCGCCGCTCGAAAAGCTCGCTTGCACGCGGATCGCCCGGCCGTCCCGCGATCCGCGCGCGGCGGATGGTGCTTGGTCCGCGATGCAGCAGGCGGCCCTGTTCGGCGCACAGGTGGGCGAGGGCCAGCGTCGCGGGATCATCGAGCGGCAGGCTTGGCGCGATGAACCCTGCAGCAAGCCCCGGGCGATGGTCGAGCCGCGCAAGCAGCGCCGCCCAGAAGGCGCGCTCCGCACCCGGACGCAGCAACGGCGTGCCGGTGCCGCCAAGCGGGCAATGCCAGCTGCGCAATACCGGAACAGGCGAAAGCGGTGCGAGTCTGCCAAGCCTCAGGGGCAGGGTGCCGAACCATGCTCCGGCCGCATCGGCAGCCACCGCGATCCGCAGCCGCTGTCCGGACCGAGCGATGGCAGGGCCCATCAGCCAGTCTGCGGCGAAGATATTGCCGGGCGCGGCCTCGCGACTCAGCGCGGCCCAACGCTGGCGATCCGGCAGGGCAAGCTGGTCGGCGCGCAGGAGGTTTGCGCGCAGTCGGGCGTCCCCCGGATCGGGGGAAAAATCAGGGTGCCCGTCCGCTGCCACGCGCCCATCGCGCGCGGCATCGGCCGGCACCGAGATGGGGTCGATCAGCGACATGATTGCGGCCCTGTGCGAGAAACCCTGCTCGAATAATCAGCGATTTACGGGGATTCCGTGAATCGCTGGTTAACGCAAGATCTTAGCCTTGGCGCGCGGACCCGCGCGGTCAATAGCCGCTCGCCTGCCCGTCCTTGCGCATCTCGGTCGCGCCGGTATAGACGCCGCTCGCCGGATCGCGCGCGATCGCCTGATAGCCGCCAAAGGGGATGCCGGTGCTCTCCACTTCGACTGTGTGGCCCATCGCCCTGAGCGCCGCGACCGTTGCCGCCGGGATGCCGGGCTCGACCTGAAGCACGCCTAGCATGTCGACGGGCGCGGTGTCGGCGGGGCTGCCAGCGAGCGCATCGGTCGGCTGGCGGCCGCCATCGTGGTGCAGCCGCGCAGCATCGCCCGCTTCCTGCAGGTTCATGCCGTAATCGACGAGGTTGACCAGCACCTGCACATGCCCCTGCGGCTGCATCCCGCCGCCCATCAGCCCGAAGCTCGCCCACGGCTTGCCGTCCTTCCTGATGAAGGCCGGGATGATCGTCTGGAACGGGCGTTTGGCGGGCGCATAGGCGTTGGGGTGGGCGGGATCGAGGCTGAAGAGCTCGCCGCGATCATGGAACATGAAGCCGAGGCCGTCGGCCACCAGTCCCCCACCCATACCGCGGTAGTTGCTCTGGATGAGGCTGACCATCATCCCGTCCTTGTCGGCGACGGTAAGGTAGGTGGTGTCGCCCTCGCCCTCCAACTTGGGCGCGACCAATGCGCCGGGGGTGAAGGCCGGGGTGGCCTTGGCAGGGTCGATCAGGGCGAAGCGCTGCTTGCCGTATTCATCGGTGAGCAGCTCCGCCGGGGCCTTGGCAAAGGCCGGGTCGGCATAGAAGCGCGCGGCATCCTCGAAGGCGAGGCGCTTGGCTTCGGTGATATGATGCAGCACCTCGGGGCTGCCGCGCTCCCACTGTGCAAGGTCAATGTTCTTGAGAATATTGACCATTTGCAGCGCGGCGAAGCCTTGGCTGTTGGGTGGCAATTCGCACAGTTCGTAGCCCTTGCGGTAGGCGACGCAGGCGACATCCACCCACTCGCTGCGATGCGCCGCGAAATCGGCTAAGGTGAAGGCGCTGCCCTGCCGTTGCAGATAATCGACCATCACCTTTGTCAACGCCCCCTCGTAGAAGGCATCGCGCCCGCCCGTTGCAATCGCCTCGAGCGTCTTCGCCAGATCGGGGTTGCGGAACATCTCGCCGGGCCGGGGCGCGCGGCCATTGGCGAACCAGACCTTGCGCGCGTTCTCGAAATCGAACGGCGTGCGCTTCAGCTGCACCTCGTAGTTCTTCAGCCCGCGGTCGAGATACATCGCGATCACCGGCGCGACCGGGTGGCCTTCGCGCGCATAGCGGATCGCGGGCGCGAGCACCTGTTCCATCGGCAGCCTGCCATAGCGCGCGTGGAGTTCGAACCACGCATCGACCGTGCCGGGGATGGTGACGGGGAGCGGGCCCACGGGCGGCAGGCTGGTCGCACCTGCGGGGAGCTTCGCCTTGAGCTGCTCCAGCGTCTGCCCGGACGGCGAGCGGCCCGAGCCGTTGATGCCGACGAAATCCCCGCTCGACGGATCCCAGACGATTGCGAACAGATCGCCGCCTATGCCATTGCCGGTCGGCTCCATGAGCCCGAGCGCGGCATTGGCGGCGATGGCGGCATCGACCGCGGAGCCGCCCGCCTTGAGGATATCGAGCGCGATCTGGGTTGCGAGCGGGTGGGCGGTCGCGGCCATGCCTTTGGGCGCGACCACGGGCGAGCGGCTCCACTGCGCGCCGACAGGGCGGGCACCGGGGCCGATGCCGCGCGTCGCCTCGGGCGTGGTGTCGGTGTGGGCGGGGGGCGGCGCCTCCTGCGCGGCCAGCGGCGCGGCGATGAGGGCGGAGGCGGCGAGCAGCAGCGGGACGAGTTTCAGCATGGCGTCCACCCTAAGCCCCGCTCGCCCGCACGCAAGCCTCAGCCCAGCAGCATCACGTTCATCATCCGCCCCGGCGCCGCAAAGGCGGCGATGCCGGGGATCATCAGCGCCAGCAGATAGGTGCGCACCAGATGGTTCTTGTGCGCGCGGATGTTGCCGGCACGGGCGGTTGCCATCACCTTCCATGCCGCATGGAAGGTCAGCGGCACGAACAGGTGGATCCAGCTGAAGGTGCCATTGGTCTGGATGAAGATCGCGGTGGTCGCGGTGATCAGCATCAGCACCAGCCAGACCTTGCCGAGCTGCTTGTGCAGCGCCGTGCCCTTCCTCGCCAGCAGCAGCCAGCCACCCAGCGGAATGGTCGGCAGGACCGCGGCGACGTGGAGAATGACCGGTAGCTTGTTGTAATGGTGGAGATTGTCGACCATCCCCAGCGCCGCCTTGCCGAGCGCGACGACGACCGCAAAGCTCATCGTGAAGCAGGCGAGGCTGATCGCGGTGCGGGTGGCGGGACCGATATCGAAGCCGGGCTTTGCGGCGGCGTCGGCGGTGCGGCGGGTGATGAAGGGCAGGGTGATGGCGTTCATGGCGGGTCTCCTCGGATCGGTGAGCGGTTGTTGTCCCCGGTGTGCCGCCGCCCCGTTCGCGGGCAATCGCGCTTGCGCAAATGGTGCGCGCCATGCGTGAATTGTCCGCAAACCCGGCGTGCTGCCACTTTACGAAGCGCGAACGGGCAGTCAGGAATGCGCCATGACCGTCCAGACGGCCTCACATCGACGCGATCTTGCGCGCCGGATCATCATCGATCTGGCGGCGATGACGGTTATCGGCGTGTTCCTCGCGATCATCGGTCCGTTCGGCAGCATCGCCGCGCCCCTGCCTGAGCGGCTGGTGACGTGGACCGGCTTCGCGTGGCTCGGTTATGCCTGCTACCGCCCGATGCAGAGCATCGCGATCTGGGGCGAGCGCGTGCTGGCGCTGCCGCGCTGGGGGGTGCTGGCAGCGGCGGTTCTGGTCGGAACCGTGCCGATGACCTTCGCGGTGCTCGCCGTGAACAGCCTGCCTTTGGGCGGGCTGCGCTGGCCGCGCTTCGAGGTGCTGGCGGGGACCTATTTCTCGGTGCTGGTGATCGGCGGGGCGGTGACGGTGCTGTTCAATCTTGTGCAGGGCCGGGGCGCGGGCGCAGGCGCAGGTGCGCAGGTCGCATCGCCCGCCGCTGCTCCGGAACCGGAGCCCATTTCACCTCAGCCGCCAGCGCCCGCGCCGTCCCCCGCTCCGGCTGCAAATCCGCTCCTCGATCAGCTCCCCGCCGAAATCGGCAGCGCAATCATCGCGCTCGAGATGGAGGACCACTATGTCCGCGTCCACACGATGCTGGGATCGGCGCTGGTGCTGATGCGGATGCGCGATGCGGTGGCGCTGCTCGGCGATCTCGAGGGGATGCAGGTGCACCGCAGCTGGTGGGTCGCACGCGGCGCGGTGGAGGACGTGCTGCGCGAGGGGCGCAATGTCCGCCTCAGCCTCGCGCGCGGGATCGAGGCCCCCGTCGCCCGCGCCAACATCACCGCCCTGCGCGACGCGCGCTGGATCTGACGCGCGACGAAAAGGCCCCCGGTGTCGCCACCGGAGGCCCCTTTCTGCGTCAGCGTTTCACCGCTCAGGCGTGATACTTGGCGTAGCTCACATCGAAGCGGTCCGCGTTCATCACCTTGGTCCAGGCCGAGATGAAGTCGCACACGAACTTGCCCTCGTTCCCGCTCTCGGCATAGACCTCGGCCTGCGCGCGCAGGATCGAGTTGGAGCCGAACACCAGATCGGTGCGGGTCGCGCGCCATCTTTCCGCGCCTGTCGCACGGTCGGTGCCGACATATTCCTCGTCCCCGCTGCCATCGACCGGCGACCACTTGGTCCCCATGTCGAGCAGGTTGCGGAAGAAGTCGGGCGTGAGCTTGCCGGGGGTGGCCGTGAAGACGCCGTGTCCGGTGTTGCCGCTCACCGCGCCCAGTGCGCGCATCCCGCCAACCAGCACGGTCATCTCGGGCACCGACAGGCCGAGCAGGTGCGCCTTGTCGATCAGCATTTCCTCGGTGCGGACGGCTGCCTTGGTCGTGAGGTAGTTGCGGAAGCCGTCGGCGAAGGGCTCGAGCGGCTCGAAGCTCGCCGCGTCGGTGTGCTCTTCACCCGCATCGCCGCGCCCGCCCATGAAGGGCACGGTCACGTCGAAGCCGGCATCCTTGGCCGCCTTCTCGACCGCGGCTGACCCGGCGAGCACGATCGCATCGGCCATGCTGAGGTTGCCGCGATGCGCGTCGATCACGCCCAGCACCTTGGCGAGTTCCTCGGGATCATTGGCCGCCCAGCCGCTTTGCGGAGCCAGCCGCACCCGCGCGCCATTGGCGCCGCCGCGGTGGTCCGAATTGCGGTAGGTCGAGGCCGAGGCCCAGGCCGCCTTGACCAGTTCGGAGACGCTGAGGCCGGAGCCGAGAATCGCGGCCTTGAATGCCGCCACATCGGCATCGGAGGGCGTGGTGCCGGCGGGAACCGGATCCTGCCAGATCAGGTCTTCGGCCGGGACTTCGGGGCCCATGTAACGGATCTTGGGCCCCATGTCGCGGTGGCACAGCTTGAACCACGCGCGGGCGAAGGCATCGTCGAGCTGTTCCGGGTGCGCCAGGAACCGCTCCGAGATCTTGCGATATTCCGGATCGTTCTTGAGCGCCATGTCCGCCGTGGTCATCATCGTCGGCACGCGCTTGTTGGGGTCGCGCGCGTCGGGGGCGAGGTCTTCGGGATCGGGGTTGATCGGGGTCCACTGGTTGGCACCAGCGGGCGACTGCACCAGCTCGAAGTCATACTTGAACAGCAGGCGGAAGTAATCGTGGCTCCACGCGGTCGGGTTGTTCGACCAGCTGCCCTCGATCCCCGAAGTGGTGATGTTGCCCGCGGCGATCTCGCCCTCGTCGTTGAGCCAGCCGAAGCCCATCAGGTGCAGGTCCTCGCTCTCCGGCGCGCCGCCGAAGGTGTCGGACGGCGCTGCGCCGTGGGCCTTGCCGAAGGCGTGGCCACCGGCGGTGAGCGCGACGGTTTCCTCGTCGTTCATGGCCATGCGGGCGAAGGTCTCGCGCATGTCGCGCGCCATGCCCTCGGGGTCATGCGGATTGCCCTGCGGCCCTTCGGGGTTGACGTAGATAAGCCCCATCTGGATCGCGGCGAGCGGGTTTTCGAGCGCGGCATTGTCTGTCGGGCGGATGCGGGTGGCAACGCCTTCGTTGACCCACTGCTCCTCGGTGCCCCAGTAGACGCTCTCGGGCTCGAACACGTCCGCGCGGCCGCCGCCGAAGCCGAACACCGGGCCGCCCATCGATTCAATCGCCACGTTGCCGGCAAGGATGAAGAGGTCGGCCCAGCTGATGTTCTTGCCGTATTTCTGCTTGATCGGCCAAAGGAGACGCCGAGCCTTGTCGAGGTTGCCGTTATCGGGCCAGGAATTGAGCGGAGCAAAACGCTGCTGGCCCGAGCCCGCACCGCCGCGCCCGTCACCGGTGCGGTAGGTGCCTGCCGCGTGCCAGGCCATGCGGATGAAGAAGGGGCCGTAGTGGCCGTAATCCGCCGGCCACCACGGCTGGCTGTCGGTCATCAGCGCGGTCAGATCGGCCTTCAAAGCGGCGTAATCGAGCGCGTTGAAGGCCTCGGCATAGTCGAATTCCTCGCCATAGGGGTTGGCGCTCTGGCCCCGCTCGGTCAGGATGTCGACCTGAAGCGCCTGCGGCCACCAATCGCGGTTAGTGCGGCCCAGCAGATTGCGCATCTCCATGCTGCCGTGGAACGGGCAACCCCCGCTCATTTCTCCGGTTTTTGCGTCCATGATGTTCTCTCCTTGCGTTGAAATCGCGTCAGACTCGCCCTCGGGGCTAGTCTATGAGGAGAGGATGACGCTTTCAGGATATTGCGTCCAATCGATTAATGCGGAGGGTTTGATTGAGGGAGGCGATTGATGGCCGCGCGCTTGCCTATGCGCAATCCTGTGCTAGCCCGCGCATCATGCGTATCCTCCTTACAGGCTCATCCGGTTGGCTGGGGCGGTTTCTGGCTCCGATGCTGAACAGTTTAGGCCATCGCGTCACCGGGCTTGATGTCGCGCCCGGCCCGTACACGGCGGTCATCGGGAGCGTGGCGGATCAGGCCTTGGTCGATCACATGTTTGAAGAGCATCGTTTCGACGCGGTCATCCACGGCGGGGCGCTGCACAAGCCCGATATCGTGCGTTATCCCCGCAGTGCCTTTGTCGACATTAACGTCACCGGCACATTGAACCTGCTCGAAGCGGCGGTGCGGTATGGAGCGGAGCGCTTCGTGTTCACCTCTACAACCTCGCTGATGATCACGCAGGCGATCCGCGACGAGTGCACTGAAGAGGCGGTTTGGCTCGACGAGGCCAGCGGACCGCTCGCTCCGCGCAATATCTACGGGGTGACCAAGCGTTCGGCAGAGGAACTGTGCCGCCTGTTCCACGCCGATCACGGGCTGCCGGTGATCGTGCTGCGGACCGCGCGTTTCTTCCCTGAAGATGACGACACCCACGCCGACCCGCCCGGCGAGAACCTGAAAGCGAACGAATTTCTCAACCGCCGCCTTTCTGTTGAGGATTGCGCCCGCGCACATGTGGCCGCGCTCGACGCCGCGCCGCGCATTGGCTGGGGGCTGTATATCGTTTCGGCCCCGCCGCCGTTCACGCGCGACGATGCGGCGCGGCTGAAGTGCGATGCAGCGGCGGCAATTGCCGAACGGTTTCCCGATGCGCCCGCGCTGTTCGCGGCGCGAGGCTGGCGTTTGCCAGCGCGGATCAGCCGGGTTTACGATCCATCGCTGATTGAGCGCGCGCTGGGTTTCCGGTGCGAGACCGACTTCGAAGCAGTGCTGGCGGCGCTGCGAGACGGCGCGCCGCTGCCGTTCGCTCACGATCCCGCGTACGTGCCACCGAAGGAGCTTGGACGCTAGGCAGTCATCCGCGCTTCCGCCTACCCCACTTGCCCCCGGTGCAGCAGCTTGTGGTCCGCCAGCACCAGTGCCATCATCGCTTCCACGACAGGCGTGCCGCGGATGCCGACGCAGGGGTCGTGGCGGCCTTTCGTGACGACCTCGACCGCTTCGCCTGCTGAGTTGATCGATTCCACCGGGGTGAGGATCGAGGAGGTCGGCTT
>PNKW01000010.1 GCA_013822695.1 Erythrobacter sp.
CGGCTATTCGCCCTTCGAGCCGCGTCTGCGTCTGCGTTACGGGGCCGAGCTGCGCCAGGGCATCGATGTGTTTTCGGCGAGCCCCGATTGCCGCCCCAATCTCCTCGCTTGCATCATTGGCGGCATGGCCCCGCCAAGCCGGATCGAGGCCGATCCGACCCCGTTCCTGCTCCGGCTCAACACGGGGATCGAATACCGCCCCGTGCCCACCCTGGCACTGGTGCTCAACACCCAGGCGCAGATCACCGGCGATGCGCTGCCCGCCTTCGAGGAACTGGCCGCCGGCTCCTTCTCGATCGGGCGCGGCTATGATCCGGGCGCGGTGCTGGGTGACAGCGGCATCCTCAATGCCTTCGAACTGCGCTACGGCTCGCTGAGCCCGCAGAGCGAAAAGGCTGCGGCATGGCAGCCCTATCTCTTCTCCGACATCGCCTTCGTCTGGAACGAGGATCCCAGCCGCGCTGGCACCAACCCCGACCGCTTGTGGTCGGCAGGCGGCGGGCTGCGCATGGCATGGGGCAGCGGGATCCAGAGCGATTTCGTCGTCGCCGTACCGCTCCTGACCCCCGATCTTGCCCAGCAAAGGGGCGATGTCCGGTTCCTGTTCTCGCTCACCGCCCGCCTGTTCCCGTGGAGATTTTGAGATGAGCCAAGCCACCGCAAAGCGCACCTCCCTGTTGGCCAGCTGCGGCAGTGCCGCGCTCGCCCTCGGCCTGATCCTCGGCCCCGCTCCGGTAGCGGCGCAGGGCATTCAGGCGGGCGGCAATGTTTCTGACGGGGTCGCCTTTATCGATACCCCCGCGCCGGGCCAGACCACGATCGACGTGGTCACGCCGACCGCGGTGATCGACTGGACCCCGGCGGTCGACAACATGGGCAATGCGCTGATCTTCCTGCCTTCCGGCAACACGGCGACATTCCAGTCGGGCCAGCTTCAGAACTTTGCCGTGCTCAACCGCATCCTGCCCGATGCCAACAACAATGTCGCGGTGATCAACGGCAACGTGATCTCGCGCATCATCGACCCGGCGAGCGGGTTGCAGACGACCGGCGGGACAGTGGCGTTCTATTCACCGACGGGTCTGCTGATCGGCGGCACCGCGACGTTCGATGTCGGAAGCCTGTTGCTGACCACGCTCGACACCTCGCCCGCGAGCTTTGCCGACTTCGCCAACGGCGGCAACCTTTCGCTCGTCGGTGCGACCGGATCGACCGCTCGGATCCTGATCAGCCCCGGCGCGCAGATCTCCGCGCTGGCGGAGAATTCCTACTTCGCGGTGGTCGCCGCCGATGTCGAAATGCGCGGGATCGCGCGGGTCAACGGCAGCCACGCCTATGTCGCGGGCGAGGTGGTGAACCTCAGCTTCTCGAACGGGCTGTTCAACATCCAGGTTCCGGTCGGCACTGCTGCGGCGGGCAATGTGGTGACGATTGACGGCACCGTCGGCGGCCCGTCGAGCACCGGGGCGGCCGGCGACAACCACCTGATCTACGCGGTCGCGCGCGCGTCTCAGGATCCGATCTCGATGCTGCTGCGAGGCAATCTCGGCTTTGATCCGGCGCAGAGCGCAGGGATCGTCAATGGCGAGATCATCATCTCGGCCAATTACGACGTGTTTGGCCGCTTCGTCGACGGCGGCTCGATCAGTGACGGCATCAACGCCGTGTTCAACAACAATTCCGAGCTGTCGACGACCCAAGCCGACATTTTCCTCGAGGATTTCGCGGCCAGCTCCAGCCTGCTGGCGATCGGGACGCACCGCACCCAGGTCACCGCCCGCACCACCGCCAGTTCGGTCGCGGGCAATCTCATCATGGTCGGACGGCAGAATGCCGAGCTGACCGCGAGCAACGGCCAGAACTTCACGATTACCGGCGACGTGCTGGTTTCGGCGCAGGATTACGGCGTCAGCGGATCGGGTCTGCAATCGCTCGACGTCCTCAATGCGCAGGGCGGAGTCGCCTTCATCGACGCCTTTGGCGGCGGGACGATGACCATTTCCGGCAATGCTGCCGTGCTCGCCGATGCCTTCGCCGGGGCCGAAATTCTGCAAGGCGTGATCGGCTCGGCGCAGGGCGGGACGGCGCAGATCGGTTCGACCGGGGGCACGCTGATGATCGCGGGCGATGCCACCGCAAGCGCGCGCGGCGTGGGACCGAGCGGATCGGGCATTTTCTCGAGCACGCTGACCGGCGCGCCCGCGCGCGGCGGGCTTGCGCAGCTCTTCTCGGTGCAGGGCGGCAATGTGACGCTGGGCGGATCGCTGCTGCTCGACGCGAGTGCCAGCGCGACCGGATCGCTCAACACCACGACCACCACGCCCTCTGAAGCCTTCGGCGGCAATGCGTTCCTCAATATCTTCAACGGCGCGGGCACGATCACCATCGGCAGCACTGCGACGCTGCGTGCCAATGCCATTGGCGGCAGTGCCAATTTCAGCGGAATTGGCGGTATCGGCGATGCAGGGCAGGCAATCATCGATGTCAACGGCCTCGGTGTGATCGACATTACCGGCGACGTCATCGCCGAGGCGTTCGGCATCGGGGGCGACAATCTCTCCGGCACCGGGGGCAACGGCCTTGGTGGCCGCGCGGCGGCCACCACCATCGGCGGCGGGCAGATCCTGATGGGCGGCACCTACGCGGCCGATGCCAGCGGGCGGGGCGGAGACGGTCTCAACGGCGGCAAAGGGCTCGGCGGGATCGCGATCGCGATTGCCCGCACCGGCCTCATCGATATCACCGGGAGCGCGCAGGTCTTTGCCGATGGCTTCGGCGGCAATGCCGGTTTCGGCTTCGGCGGCAATGGCGGGATCGGGCGCGGCGGCAATGCGGCGTTCCAGGCCGACGGGACTCTCAACGACCCCGCAACGCTCATGATCGGCGGCGATGCGACCGTGTCTGCGACCGGCATGGGCGGGCAGGGCGGGGCGGCCTTCATCCAGACGGGCACCCCGGCCGGGCGCGGCGGCGACGGTTTCGGCGGTGATTTCACCGTTCCCAATCAGGCCGACCCTGCCTTCACCAGCGGTGCTTTCCTGCTCGCAGGCGGGGACAACGGCAATATCTCGGTCGGCGGAAGCGCGGTGGTTTCGGCCAGCGCCGTCGGCGGCCGCGGCGGCGCGGGCGAAAGCACACTCAATGGCGGGCTTGGGGGCGATGCCATTGGCGGACTCGCTCAGGTGGGACTCGCCTTGCTCGGCCAGAACGGTTCGGTCGGGCTCGGCTCTGCGGTCTTTGGCGACGTCTTCGCCAGCGCCGATGCCTCCGGTGGCGGCGGCGGCCTGACCTTGGACATCGAGACCGGCAATGGCGGCGCGGGGACGGGCGGATTTGCCGCATTCTCGGTGCGCGCGGGCGACGCGACCGCCGGAATTGTCACCCTCGAAGCCTCAGGGAACGGCGGAGCGGGTCAGGTCGCGGGGACCGGCACGGGCGGCGCGGCCGCAGTGCTCGGCAGCCTTGGCGGGACGCTGATCGTCGATGATTTTTCCGCGTTCGCTAACGGCAATGGCGGGTTTTCGGCCTTCGGCACCGGCGGCGCAGGCCTCGGCGGAGAGGCCGCGATCGAGGGCGACGGGATCAGCGTCACCATCAACGGCGATGCAGTGGTCGAAGCGAGCGGCCGGGGCGGTTTGTCCGGTGACGGCGGGGCGGGCGGCGACGGCACCGGGGGTCTCGCCTATTTTGCCACCACTCTGGCAGGCGCACCGGGCTCGATCACGGTTAATGGTCAGGCCGCTGCCTATGCGCTCGGGTCGGGTGGCGATTCCGGCCTCAGCTTCGCCGCCGGGTCGGGCACCGGCGGCACCGCCTATGTCGAAGCCTTCAACGGCAGCACGATCACGCTCGGCGCGCTGCAGGCAGCGGCGATCGGAAGAGGTGGGCAAACGACCGGCCACGAGGGCGGCGATGGCACCGGCGGCACGGTTCGGGTGCGGGCGAGCGGTTTCAGCCAGATAGCGGTGCAGCGCAACGTATCGGCCAGCTTTGCCTCGGATTCGGTGGCCCGCCAGGCCTTTTTCAGCGTCGACGGTTTCGGCGGGGATACCCGCGGCGGCCTCGGCATCGGGGGAGCGGGGCGTGGCGGAACGATCGCGATCACGGCGGACAATGCCGGGACGGTGATCCTGCCGGTCAACATCCTTGCCGATCCCGCCCGCGCGGCCGACCAGCTGCTGATGTTCGCTCGCGGCGTCGGTGGCGGCTCGGCTGCAGATGGCGGCACGGGTGGCACGGGCACAGGCGGCAGCGCCACCATCACGGCTGACAACGGGTTGGTCACGATGGGCGCAACCATGCTCTCGGTGAACGGCACCGGAGGATCAGGCCTCGATCCGCAAGCCGTCAGCATCCAAGGCGGCGTTGGCGGAGGCGGTTCATTGCGCCTCGTGGTCAGCAATGGCGGGATTGCGGAGCTCGACAGCTTCGAAGGCGAGGCGGGCGGAACCGGCGGCGACGGCGTGGGCGGGGGCAACGGCGGCAATGCCTTTGGCGGCAGCGCCGGAACCTCGGTGATCACCGGCACGCTCAATATTGTCAGCCGGCTGGGTCAGTACAGCTTTGCCACCGGCGGGAGCGGCGTGATCGGCGGCAATGCCATGGGTGGCGGAGAAGGCGGCGGCGTTGTCTTCCAGGCCCAGGATGCGGCGATCAACTTCTCCACCAACGGCGGCTTCGACGATGGCTTGGTGCTGCGTTCAGACCTCACCGGCGGCATCGGCACCCAGCAAGGCGGTGTGGCGCAGGGCGGATTGCTGCAACTGGACTTGTTGAACAGCACGGTGACCGGCCAACTGGGCCTTACGCTGGCGGGACAGGCGCTTGGCGGTCGCGGCGCGCTTGCGGGCGGAAACGCCAGCGGCAGCGCGATCGACATCTCGATCCGCGATTCCGATCTTGACGCCGGGAGCCTGCGGGCTTCGTCGGGTGCGACCGGGGGCGATGCCGATCTGGCGATGGGCACGGGCGGCAATGCGCAGGGTGGCAACATCCAGCTCTTCACCAACCCCTCGACCATCGGGCTCACCGACGCAAACCTCGTCGCGTCCACCGCGCAGGGCGGCAATGCCAACATCGGCGGCAATGCCATCGGCGGCAACATCACCGCCGAATTGAACGATACCGACCTCACGGTGACCAGCGTCTTGTCCAGTGTGACCGGGCTCGATCTGCTGTCGCAGGCGACCGCGGGCCAGGGGCAGAACGCCGGCGCCAACATGGGCGATGCGACGGCGGGCACGGTGTCGTTGCAGCTGAACAATTCGACGATCAACGCGGGCAATCTCCAGCTGCGCACGCTCGCTTCGGCAGGGTCGAGCAATCCGGAAATCGGCGGCGGCGCGGCGGCTGGGGGCGCCACGTTGCTCCAGCTTTCGGGCACATCGCTGGTCGAGGTCGGCTTGCTCCAGCTTGAATCCAGCGCATCGAGCTCGATTGGGCAGCGGCAAGTTCAGGTCGGGGTAGACCCGATGGGCAACCCGATCTTCACCACCGTCTTCGATTTCAGCGGCAGTACTGTGGGCGGGGTCAGCCGGTTGCTGCTCGTCGAGAACGGCACCCCGCAGATCAACGCGACGCAGATCGACGTGATCGCCGACAGTTTCGGTTCCGGCTTCGATCTTGCCGGACGCTTCTCGATCGAGGTGCTGTCGGGCGGGGTCAACACCTTCGGCCTGAACGCCCGCACTGCCCCGTTCAGCAGCGGGCTTAGCAACACTGTTTCCCAGGTGATCGTCCGCGGCGGCAGCCTGATCGCGGAAAACGCCTTCTTTACGGCCGCCGAAGATCTGGTCTTCATCACCTCCAATGGCGGGATCATCGGCAGCGACGGGACGAGCGGGACGAGCAATCTCCTGTTAGCCGAAGCCGGGAACAACATCACGGTGACCGGAGAGGGCACCAACCGCGGGTTGATCGGCGGCGGATCGATCACGTTCAATGCCGGGCGCTCGGTTCTGCTCGATGGCACACTGCGCTCTGCTGGCGGCAACATAAGCCTCGCCGGCAACAATTTCTTCACCGCTTTCCAGACCCAGCCCGAACCGACCGTGATCACCATGAGCGCGGGTGCGCTGATCGATGCAGGGAGCGGCAGCGTCTCGATCACCGTGTTCGACGGCGGCGGCAACCCCCAGCGCGAAACCGGCGCGATCACTCTGGGGAACATCTCCGCTGGGACCATCGACGTGCGCCATTTCGGCACGACCGCAGGCAGCGACATTACGGTGCTGGCCAGCGGCGTACTGACCGCCTCGGGCACGGGCCGCGCGATCGACCTTGCCTCGCTGAACGGCGAGGTCATCAACCTGCACGGCGATGCCGGGCTGATCCTGACCGGCGGCGGGCATTACGGCATCTTCGCCGCCACGCCCACGGGATCACAGATTGGCAGCCTCTCCAGTTTCGCGCGGCGTTACAACGTGCTGACCGAGGCGGCCTATGATGCGCTAAACCCCGGCGTCAATTTCGCGGCCTTCCGCATCACCCCGGTGCTGACCGTCACTGCCGATGACATCGCGCGTTTCTACGGCAGCGCCAACCCGGCCTTCACAGCGAGCATCACGGGCTTCCTCGCTGGCGACAGCATCGCCGACTTCACCGGCGCGCTGCAATTCCTGACTTCGGCGGACGGCACCTCGCCGATCGGTCAATATGCGCTCAATGTGGCGCTGGGCACACTTGTGAGCCCGCAAGGTTACCAGTTCACCTTCGCGCCCGGCATCCTCACCGTCACCCCGCGGCCGATCACGATCACCGCGAGCGACCTGTCGCGCATCTATGGCAATGCCAACCCGGCGCTCGGCTTCACCGTCGGCGGGCTGGGCCTCGTCAATGGCGACCAGTTGACCGGCGCGCTGGCCACCAATGCCGGGCTGACCAGCGGCGTGGGCAGTTTCGCCATCACCCAGGGCTCGCTCGCGGCGAGCGCCAATTACGCGGTGACCTTCGTTGGCGGGCAGCTGACGGTCACCCCGCGCCCGATCACCATCGATGCCAACAGCATCTCGCGCGTCTATGGCAACGCCAACCCGGCGCTGACCTTCTCGGTGGGCGGGCTGGGCCTCGTCAACGGCGACCAGCTGAGCGGCGCGCTGACGACCGTGGCCGGGGTCACAACCGGCGTTGGCACCTTCGCGATCACGCAAGGCACGCTGACGGCGGGCGCGAATTACGCGCTGACCTACAATGCCGGGTTGCTCACCATCACCCCGCGGCCGATCACGATCACGGCCGGCAACCTGTCGCGTGTCTACGGCGATGCCAACCCCGCGCTCGCCTTCACCATCGGCGGGCTGGGCCTGGTCAATGGCGACCAGCTGAGCGGAGCACTCGCAGCGGCTGGGGTGACGGCCGGGGTCGGCACCTCGGCGATCACGCTCGGCACCCTCAGCGCGGGGGGCAACTACACGATCGCCTTCACCCCGGGCCTCCTCACCATCACCCCGCGCCCGCTGACGGTGGCGGCGGACAATCTGTCTAAGACGCTCGGCCTTGCCGACCCGCTGCTGACCTTCAGCATCACCGCGGGCGATCTCGTCAACGGCGACGTGCTCACCGGCAGTCTCGTGCGCGATCCGGGCGAGACGATTGCGAGCTTTGCCATCCGCCAGGGCACGCTCTCGGCGGGCAATAATTACGCGGTCACCTTCGTGCCCGGCACCTTCACCATCAACCCGCCGCCGGTCTCGCCCGACATCAACAACCCGACCTCCTTCGAGCCCCCGGTGGTGGTCGACACCAGCCCGCCGCCGGTCACGGGCGAGTCGGACGAACGCTTCGGGATCGACTTCCCCGAACGGCCCGATGCGCCGCTGATCAGCGAAGACCCGCTGCTCGACGATCCGGTCGCGAGCGGAAGCGACAGCGCGCTCTATGGCGAGGACGAGGATGATGACGATGCGGCGACACCGCCTGCAGGAGGGCGCTGACATGACCGCAGGTTCCCGCAGGATGCTGCGCACCGCCTTCTCGCTCGCCGCTGCCGCGGGGCTGGGGGCCAGCCTTGTCGCCGGGCCCGGTGCGGCGCGCACCGACCTGGGCACGAGCATCGCCCTGCGCGACACCTTCCCGATCGGCTCGAACGGGCTGTGCGAGGCGCAGATCCTCCCACCCGAACCCGGCGCGGGACTGTTCGACCGGCGCTATTCGGTGATCTGCCGCGATGCCGCGGCGCCCGTCGGCACGTTGTGGGTGGTGAAGCCCAAGGGCGGCGAGGCGCCCGGCCCGGCGCGCTTTGCCGGGGCCGATGCCGAGTGCTTCGGCGATGCCGCCAAGGCTCCGCAGGCGCTCCCCGGCCTTGCCGCGGTCGAGCGGTTGGACTGCAAGCGCGCAGGCAGCATCCTTGCGACCGACCTGCTGATCGGCAGCCGTGCAGGCCGCACCTATGCCGCCGCAGGTCTGACCGCCTATGCCAAGGCGCTCGAGCTCGGAATCGCCTCGCTGGCGAGCGACACCGTGGTGCCCGGCACGGTCGAGATCCCGCTCACCAGCACCACCGATGCCGCCGCCTTCGCGCGCCAGCAGGCCGAGGCGATCGCCGCCGATCAGGCGCTGGTCGAAGCCTATCGCCGCAGCAATGCGGGCGATTTTGCGGAAGCCGCCGAGTTCTTCGCCGTCTCGGCAGCGGCTCTCTCCGGCCCGGGCGCTGCCGAGGCGCAGCTCAACACCGCGCTCCAGCAATCCAATCTCGGCAGCTTCACCGAGGCGCGCCGGCTGTGCCGCCGCCCGCCCGGCCAGCGGTGCCAGCCCGCTGCTCGCCCGGTTGCAGCGCAACTACGAAGCAATGGACGCATTGAACCAGCGCCAGCCCGCGCGCGCGCTGGCGCTGCTCGATACGCCGCTGGCGACCGAATTCGGCGGTGCCGACGAAGTCCGCGCGCTCACCATCGGCGCCGCGCTCGCGGGCCAGCTGGCGAGCGAGAGCGGGCGGATCACGAGCGAATATTCGCTGAGCCTCACCCCGCTCGAACGCGCGCAGTTGCTCGATGGCCAGCACGACTACCTCAAGGCGACAGTGCTGCGACAGCTGGGCCGCGCTGCCGAGGCCCCGCCGCTGCTCGCCAGCGCCGAGCGCGCCTTTGCCGAAGTGCGCGATGGCCGGGTGGTTTCGGTCGCGTGGCTGCGCGGGCAGGTGCTGGGCGAACTCGCCGAAGTCGCCGAACGCGCCGGGCAAACCGCCGAGGCCGAGCGGCTCCACCAGCAGGCGATCGGCTTGCTCGGCACTATCTACCCCGGCTCGCCCGCGTTGGGCAGCGCGCGCGCGCTGCTGGCCGGGCTCTATGCCCGCAGCGGTCGGCAGGGCGAGGCGCTGGCGATCTATCGCGATATCGTCGACGATGCGAATGGTCGCCCGCTGCCCTCGCTGCGCTCGGTGATGACGCCCTATTTCGCGCTGCTGACCGACCGGACGACAGGCGTGGGCGGGGCCGAGGCGGCCGCCGATGTGTTCATCGCCAGCCAGCTGCTCCAGCGGCCGGGTCTTGCCCAGACCCAGGCCGCGCTCGCCCGCGAGCTGTCCGAGGGGACAGACGAGGCCGCACAGCTGTTCCGCACCGCCACCAATCTCGCGCGCGGGATCGAACAGCAGCGCGTCTCGCTGCTCGAGCTTGAAAGCCTGCCCGACGCGAACACCCGCCTTGCCGACCAGATCGCCGAGCGGCGCGCGCGGCTCGGCCAGCTCGAACAGCAGCAGGCCGAGGTGCTTGCAAAGCTGGCGGTCTATCCCCGCTACCGCGCGGTCGCGGGCGATGCGATCAGCCTTGCCGATCTGCAAGCGGTGCTGGGCGAGGGCGAAGCCTATGTGAAGCTGGTGACGCTCGATAGCGATGCCTACGTCCTCTACGCCACGCGCGAGAGCGCCAAGGTGTGGCGCGCCGACGCCACCCCGCGCCAGCTGGAACGCCTCGTGACCCAGATCCGCGAGAGCATTGCGGTTGTCGAGGGCGGGCAGGTCAACACCTACCCCTTCGACCTGGCGGCAGCGCGCAAGCTCTATGTGCAGCTGTTCGCCCCCGTCGCCGATGACCTGCCGCGCCTCAGGCATCTGGTGTTCGAACCCGATGGCGCGCTGCTCAAGCTGCCGGTCAATCTGCTGGTCACCGACGATGCGAGCGTGGCCGCCTATGAGGCGCGGATGAAGCAGAAAGGCGCGGACGAATACGACTTCCGCGGCACGAAGTGGCTGGGGCGCAGCACGCAGGTCAGCACGTCCGTTGGCCCCTCGGCGTTCCGCGACGTGCGCGCCGCGCGGCCCTCGGACGGCAAGCGCGCCTATCTCGGCCTTGGCGAGAACGCCCCCATCGGCACCGCCTCTGCCGGCGGCTCGCGCGTTCGCGCGGCGCTGGAGGCGGGCGAGCGCTGCACCTGGTCGCCCAACATCTGGGCCAACCCGATCAAGGCCAAGGAACTGCGCGAGGCGGCGGTCCGGTTCGGCAGCACCGCGCAGGTGCTGACCGGCGATGCCTTTACCGACACCGGCGTGGCCGTGCTGCCCGACCTTGCCGAGTTCCGCATTCTCCACTTCGCCACCCACGGCCTTGTCACAGCGCCGCAGCCCGGCTGCCCGCCGCGCCCGGCGCTGCTGACCAGCTTCGACAAGGCCGAAGCGTCTGACGGCCTCTTGAGCTTTGCCGAGATCTTCGACCTCAGGATCGATGCCGATCTCGTGATCCTTTCGGCCTGCGACACCGCGGGCAGCGCCACGGTGGGCGCCGCGCGCGAGGCGGGGGTGCGCAGCGGCGGCGAATTTGCGCTCGACGGACTGGTGCGCGCCTTCGTGGGCGCGGGCGGGCGGACGGTGCTCGCCAGCCACTGGCCGGTGCCCGACGATTTCGACGCGACCGGGCGGCTGGTGGGCGGGTTGTTCGCCGAGGAAGGGCGCAGCACGGCCGAGGCGCTGCGCGTCTCGCAGCTCGCGCTGATGGACGATGCCGAGACCTCGCACCCCTTCTACTGGTCGGCCTTCGCAGTTGTCGGCGACGGCGCGGCGCGCCTCGCGCGCTGATTGCGGGCGGACGGGAGCTCGGGACCGCAGGGAGATGAACCAGACCGCACAGACACGCTCCGGCTGGCTCGCGCGCGGTTGGCGCAATATCCGTCAGGCAGGCGCGGTGCAGCTGGGCCTGACCGCCATGCTCATGGCCCTCGCGGTGTTCATCGCGCGCTACAGCTGGGTGCTGCCTTTCGGCGCCACGCCCACCCCGCTGACCAGCGAGGCCGAGCGCGCCTTCTACGATCTCCGGGCCTATTACGCCGCCGATCTGGTCGAGGAAGACAAGCGGATCGTGCTGGTGGTCTATACCGACCAGACCCTGATCGCGGCGCGCAAGCGATCGCCGCTGGACCGCGGCCTGCTGGCCAAGACGCTGCGCACGCTCGACACCTTCGAGCCCAAGGCGATCGGGATCGACATCCTGTTCGATCAGCCGCAGGACGAGGACGAGGAACTGATCGCCGCGCTGCGCGCGATGAAGGCCCCGGTCGCGGTCGCCTATGCCGCCAAGGCGACCAACCCTGACGATATCGAATACGAGCAGCAGCAATATCTCGAGGCGTTCATGGCGCGTCTGGAGGGCAGCAACGCGCGTCCGGCGAGCATCCGGCTCGACAACACCTTTGGTGCGACCCGGTTGTGGCCCGACATTCGCCAAGGCCTGCCGCCGCTGCTCGGGCGGGTGATGCTGGCTGAGGCGGGCGAGCCCGCCGTCGCCTCGTTCGAAGGTTACCAAGGCGCGATCGATTACCGGCGGGTGAAGTTTCAGGACTCGGTGCTGTTCCCGCCGGCCCAGATCGACCTTTTCGTCGATCCCAATCCGGAAATCCTAGGCTTCCTCAAGGAGCAATATGCCGGCAAATATATCCTGATCGGCGGCGACATCGTCGATTATGACCGGGTTGAGACGACCTTCACCTCGATCAACGGCGAAGTGCCCGCGGGGATCGCCGTCCATGCCGAGATCATCGCCCAGATGCTCGATGGCCGCGCGCTGAAGCCGATCCCGGAATGGGTGCTGTGGGCGATGGCGGTGCTGGTGGTCATCATCGCCGTGCTGACCGCGCTGCTGGAATGGCCCGCGCGGCGGCTGGCGCTGTTCGGTGTGGCGCAGCTGGTGTTCTTTCAGGGCCTGCCGGTGCTGTTGCAGGTGCGCAATGTCGATACCCACGGGTTGCCGGCGGTGGGCTGGTTGATCGGGTGGATCCTGGTCTTCACCGCCGTCACGGTGACAGCACGCGCCTCGGGCGCAGTGCAGCGCAACTTTGCCACCGGGGCGCTCGGCAAATATATCCCGCGCGACATTGCCCAGGCGATCATCGACAAGCCCGAACTGCTCAGCCTCGGGGGCGAAAAGCGCGAGATCTTCGTGCTGTTCAGCGATCTCGAGGGCTTCACCAAGATGAGCCACGCGATCCCGCCGGAAATGGTCGCCAAGCTTTTGAACCGTTATCTCGACATGCTGAGCCAGGTGGTGCTCGATCACGGCGGGGTGATCGACAAGTTCGTGGGCGATGCGGTGGTGGCCTTCTGGGGCGCGCCGATCAGCCGGCCCGACGATGGAATGCGCGCCGCGCGCGCGGGCTATGCGATGTGGCAGGCGGGCGAAGCCTTCCGCGCCGAGGTCGCCGCGATGGACCCCGATCTGCCCAAGATCGGCAAGACCCGCGTCGGCCTCCACTTCGGCGAGGCGGTGATCGGCAATTTCGGCGGGGCGACGCGCATCCAGTACACCGCACTGGGGGATTCGATGAACACCGCCGCACGGCTGGAAGCGGCCAACAAGGCGCTCGATTCGAGCGTCATGGCGAGCCGCGAATTCGCCGAGGCCTCGGGGCTCGACTGGTGGCGGCCGATGGGCCGGGTGCGCTTGCGCGGCCGGGCGCGGCCGGTCGATCTGTTTGAACCGGCACCCGATTTCCCGGCCGACGACCGCGCACAGCTTGCGCAGGCGAGCGCGCTTGCAGGTAGCGATCCGGCCGCCGCGCGCGCCATGGCCGAGGCGGTCGCGGCGCGCCATCCGGCAGATTCAGCGCTGGGCAATCTCGCCCGGCGCATGGCAGCAGTTGACGAGGGAGGAACCTATGTTCTCGATTAGCATCAAGCGGCGCCTGCGCGCGCTGGCACTGGCAGGGGCGGCGCTCGCGCTGCCCGGGGCTGCAATGGCGGGGGTGGTGGTCAAGTCCACCGGGCCTTCGGCGAGCCGCTATCCGGTCGGCGCGAAGGTCGACGACAATGCCACGATCACCTTGAAGGCGGGCGATGTCATCACCGTCCTGACCGCGCAGGGCACGCGCGTGATCAAGGGCGCGGGCACCTTCCGCATCGGTGACCGCCCGCAGGTCGCCGCCGACCGCTTCGCCTCGCTCACCCGCAAGCGCGCCGCCACCCGCGTGCGCACCGGAGCAGTGCGCGGCGAGGCCGAGGGCAATCCCACCAATCCCAGCCTGTGGTATGTCGACGTCACCCGCTCGGGCACGGTGTGTCTCTATGATCTGGCGACCGTGCGCCTGTGGCGTCCGGGCGCGCCCGACACCATCACCTACCGGATGTTCAACCGCGAGAACGGCGCGTCGGTCGATGTCACCTTCGACGAGACGGTGACGGTCGCGGCGCTCGATCCGGCACGTCTGCCGATTGTCGAGGGTGCGCCCTACAGCATCACCGGGCCCGACAATACGACGAGCGCGCAGGTCAGCTTCGTGCTGCTGGAAGGCGAGTTCGACGCCCCCGATGTGCTGGGCGAGGCGCTGATCGCAAAGGGCTGCACGGTGCAGCTGGAGTTGCTCGCGGCGGGGCTGGAGGATGAGGCCGAGGCAAGCGGGGGCTAGCAGGGCACAGCCTGCCGATTGCCTGTTGCATCGCGGCCCCAAGCTTGGGACAAGGGTGCGCAGGGTCGGCCTGACGGGGGAATCGGGACGCGGAGCGCTACGGGTTCTTTGCATTGAGGCGGCGATCGTCGCGCGGGGGCGCGGCGATTGCCCAGCAAGGGGCTGGTCGGGCCGGGTAACGGACATCTCGGGGGGGATGGGATGAGACAAGTTCTGGCGGATATGATCGCTGGCCGTGCGGCACGGGGGGCCTCGCGGCGCCTGCTGGCGCGCATCGCCGCGGTGCTGGCGCTGGTCGCGCTCTACCCCGTTTCGACCGCGCTCGGCGGGGGCACCTTCGAGGGCGTGGCGACCTGCGCCGGATCGACCTGCCACGGCCGCGCGGAAGGCAATGGCGCGGTGGTCAGGCAGGACGAGATCGCGACCTGGCAGGAACCCTCCTCACCCTCGGGCGCGCACAGCCGCGCCTATGCCGTGCTCGGCGGACGGCGCGGGCAGCAGATCGCCGCGAGTCTCGGGCTCGGCAATGCGCAATCCGCGCCCGCCTGCCTTGGCTGCCATGCGACCAACGCGCCCGCCGGCCAGCGCGGGGCGAAGTTCACGCTCACCGACGGTGTCGGCTGCGAAAGCTGTCACGGCGCTTCCGGAGGCAGCTGGCTCGCGGAACACTATGCGCTGCCCGCCACCCACGCCTCGAACATCGCGGCGGGCCTGACCCCACTCGACAATCCTCGCGCGCGTGCCGGGGTTTGCCTCGATTGCCATTTCGGCTCGAGCAAGCCCGGCCAGTTCGTCACCCATGCGATGATGGCCGCAGGCCACCCGCGCGTTTCCTTCGAGCTCGACCTGTTCAGCGCGCTTCAGCAGCACCACCAGATCGACGGCGATTATGCCGCGCGCAAGGGCTCGCCCAGCTCAGTGCGGTTCTGGGCGGTAGGGCAGGCCGAGGCCGTGCGGCGGTCGACCAGCCTCTTCGCCCAGCCCAAATTCGGTTACGAGGGCGCGTTCCCGCAGTTCTACTTCCTCGATTGCCACTCGTGCCACCGCACCATCGCCGACGGCCCGCAGAGGAAACTCACCTTCGAGACCAATCCCGGCCGCCCGATCCCCTTCGGCAACCCGCCCTTCAACGACGAGAACATGATCATGCTCTCGGCGGTCGCGAGCGCGCTGGTGCCGGGCGAGGCCGCGAAGTTCCAAACGGCGGCGCGCGACTTCCACAAGGCGTTCGGCGCAGGGCCCGCCGAGGCGCGCACTGCTGCGCAGGCCCTCGCAAGCCGCGCCGGGGCGCTGTCGGACGCGCTTGCGGGCCGCTCCTACAGCGATGCCGACGCCTTCAGGATCATCGCGATCATCGCCGGCGAGGCGACCGCCCCGCGCTTTACCGACTATGCCGGATCGGTGCAGGCGGTGATGGCGGTGGACACGCTGCTCAATGCCCTCGTCAGAGAAGGCCGCGTGACGCAGGGCGCGGCGGCCGGAATTCGCGGCGATATCGCGCGCGCCTACAAGGCGGTCGAGGAGCCCAATGCCTACCGCCCGGCCGAATTCCGCGCCGCATTGAAGGCGGCCGCCGGCGCGATCGGGCGGCTGGGATAGCGATGCGCGGGGGGTTCACCACCTTCTGGCTGGCTGCGAGCGCGCTGGTGCTCGCCTCCTGCGGGGGCGGCGGGCCTTCGAGCAATGGCGGCGCCACCGGCGGGACGGGGCCGACGCCGACACCCACTCCGCCGCCCACCGGGCAGGTCTTCTCCGCGCCCGCCGCCGAAAGCCTCTCGAGCGCCGAGGTCGGCACGATCATCGCGCAGGCCGCTGCCGAGGCGCGCGGGCGGGGCGTGGCCGCGACGATCGCGGTGACCGACCGGGTGGGCAATGTCCTCGCCGTCTTCGCCATGCCCGGCGCGGCGGCGACCGCGCAGATTCCGCCTGCGCGCGATGGCACCAGCCGCGACGCGCAGGGCCTCACCATCCCCTCCGCGGGTGCGGCCATCGCCAAGGCGATCACCGGCGCGTACCTCTCGAGCGGCGGCAATGCCTTCTCGAGCCGCACCGCGAGCTTCATCGTCCAGGAGCACTTCCCGCCTGCGCCGACCACCGTTGGGCTCGAAAGCGGGCCGCTGTTCGGGGTGCAGTTCAGCCAACTGCCCTGTTCCGACCTCGCCGCGCGCGCGAGCGACGGGTTGATCGGCCCCAAGCGCTCGCCGCTCGGCCTCGCGGCGGACCCGGGCGGCTTCCCGCTCTACCAGAACGGCGTGGTCGTCGGCGGGATCGGGGTGATCGCTGATGGCACCTACGGCTTCGACCCCAATGTCCTCGACCGCGACACCGACGTTGACGAGGCGATCGCGCTTGCGGGCACGGTGGGCTTCGAGGCCCCCGTCAGCATCCGCGCCGACCGCATCACTGCCGACGGCACTTCCTTACGCTACACCGATGTCGAATACCCGCAGATCGGCAATGTCGCGGGGGCGAGCTTTGCCTCGACCGCCGGTGCGCTGGTGCCGGTGATCGGATATTACTCTGGCGCGGGCCTGCTCGCCGGGGCGACGTATGGCAGCGAGGCATCGGGCATCCGCGCCTCGACCGTGGCGGAGTTCGCCAATCGCGATGCCTTCGTGCTCTCCAATGGTGCGGGCGCGAACCGCTATCCGGTGCGCGGCGGCACGGATGCAGGTGACGTGGCCGCACCCCTCACCGCCGCCGAGGCGCGGGTGATCCTCGAAGAAGCCTTCGCCGTCATGAGCCGCGCGCGGGCGCAGATCCGCCAGCCGCTCGACAGCCGCGCGCAGGTGACGATCAGCCTCGTTGACACGCGGGGTCAGGTGCTCGGGCTGGTGCGCTCGCCCGATGCGCCGATTTTCGGGATCGACGTGAGCCTGCAGAAGGCGCGCACCGCCAATTTCTTCTCGGGCAGCTTCGCGGCCGCCGAGCTTTCCGCCGCGCCGGGCGAGGTGCCGCAATTCGTCACCCGGCTGCGGAGCTTCCTCGGTGATGCGAGCGCGCTGACGGGCGCCACAGCTTTCTCCGACCGCGCCAATGGCAACCTTTCGCGGCCCTATTTCCCCGATGGCGAGGTGGGTCAGCCCAACGGCCCGTTCTCGCGCCCGATCCAGCAGTTCAGCCCCTTCTCGACCGGCTTGCAGAGCGCGCTGATCGTGGGCAACCTCGCGCAGCACCTCGGCTTCGTCACCGGGGCGAGCGGGACAGACACGCCGCGCGCCTGCACGGGCCTGCCCAACACCGCAGGCGGCGCGCCGCGGCTGGCGAACGGTATCCAGATCTTCCCCGGCTCGGTCCCGGTCTATCGCGGCGGGGTGCTGGTGGGCGGCATCGGTGTCTCGGGCGACGGGATCGATCAGGACGACATGATCAGCTTCCTCGGCCTTCACAACGGTGCCGCGCGCGCCGGAGGCGGCCTCGGCAATGCGCCGTCTGCGATGCGCGCAGACCGCATCGTGGTGCAGGTCGGCAGCCGTCAGGTGCGGCTGCGCTACGTCAATTGCCCCTTCGCGCCGTTCATCGGCAGCGATGAGCAGAACGTGTGTCAGGGGCTGTAGATGAGCGCGCTGCTGCCCGCCCTGCTGCTGCTTCAGGCCGCCCCTCCCGAAGAGGTGCAGCCGCCCGCCGCGCCGCCGGGTGAAGCACCCGCGCCGCAGGACTGGGAGCAGGACGTGCCCCCGGTCGACCCCGGCATCATCGAGGGGCGCGAGCGCCCGGGCTACACCGCGCCGCTCCCTGAGAAGATCGAGCAGAACAACGCAGGCGCCGTGCGCGCCCCGCCCCCGCAGGCCTTCCCGACCGAGCAGGTGCCGATCCCCGATCGCTGGCGGTTGATCCAGAGCCTGGGCCTCGTGAAGGAAAACCTCCTCGATCCCTACAACCAGAACACCCTGAAGGGCGACCGGCCGATCGACCGCGCCAAGGTGCCGTGGCTGCCGATCAAGGAGGACGACTGGTTCTTCGTCGCCAACCTGATCAGCGACAGCGTCTACGAACCGCGCACCTTCCCCATCCCCGTCGGCGTCCAGACCACCGAGGACCCGGACCGCAACGACGTGTTCGGCAACGACTTCAGCCAGGTGTTCAGCCAGACCTTCATCGCCGGTTTTGCGCTCTTGAAGGGCTCGACCACCTTCAAGCCGCCGACCATCGAATACCGCGTCACGCTGGCCTACAACGTCAACTATGTCGACGTGCCGGAACGCCGCGTGCTGTTCGTCGAACCCTCGCGCGCCTCGCACCGCTTGGACGATTTCCTCGGGGTGCAGGAAGCCTTCGTCGATTACCACTTCAGCCGGTTCGACAATGACCGCTTCGATTTCATCTCGATCCGTGCGGGAATCCAGCCGTTCCAGTCCGACTTCCGCGGCTTCCTGTTCAACGACCAGCAATTGGGCGTCCGCCTGTTCGGATCGCGCGACAACAACCGCTTCCAGTTCAACTTGGGCGCCTTCTGGCGGCTGGAGAAGGACACCAATAGCGGCCTCAACGATGTCACCCAGGCCCCGCGCGACGATTTCGTTTTCGTCGCCAACGCCTACCGGCAAGATTTCCTGATCCCTGCGCTCACCAGCCAGATCACGGTCGTCTACAACCGCAATCGCGAAGCCGACGATATCGAGATCGACGACAACGGCTTCCCGGTGCGCCCGGCCCTGCTGGGCACGCTGCGGGGGCGCGAATATGACGTGCTCTACCTCGGCTACAATCTCGATGGGCGCATCGGCCGGGTGAACCTCACCGGCAGCTTCTACTGGGCGCTGGGCGAGGACCGCAATTCCTTCCTCACCGATCGCCCGGCGGATATCAACGCGCAGTTCGCGGCGGTGGAAGCGAGCTACGACAAGGACTGGATGCGCTTCCGGCTCTCGGCAGCCTATGCCAGCGGCGACTCTGATCCCTATGACGACACCGAAGGCGGGTTCGACGCGATCTTCGAGAACCCGGTCTTCGCAGGCGCGGACACCTCCTACTGGATCCGCCAGACGATTCCCTTCGCGGGCGGCGGGCGCGTCATCAGCGTCAACGGCAGGAACGGCCTGCTCAATTCGCTGCGGTCTTCCAAGGAGCAGGGGCAGAGCAATTTCAACAACCCCGGCCTGATGCTGATCGGCGCGGGCGCGGATTTCGATCTGACGCCCGAGTTCCGCCTCACCGCCAATGCCAACCACCTGTGGTTCGAAAACACCTCGGTGCTCGAAGTGCTGCGCAACGAAGGATCGATCCCCAAGGAGATCGGCTTCGACCTCTCGGCCTCGGCGATCTGGCGGCCCAAGGCCAACCAGAACCTCGTCTTCCGCCTGTCCGCCGCGACGCTGCTGGCAGGCGATGGCTTCCAGGACCTGTTCACTTCCCGCGGGGGCGGACAGGAATTCGTCTCGATCCTCGCCAACGTGGTGCTGACCTACTGATGCGCGCGCTCATCCAGCCTTTCGCCCGCCACCTTGCGCTGATTGCCGCGGCGCTGGTGCTGGCCGCGTCCCTGTTTGCGGGGCAACCGATGGCGTCCGACAAGGAGAAGCCGGTCAAGCGTGACTACAGCCTCGTCATCGCCCCGCCCGCGCCGCAGCGGCAATCGGTGGCGGAGATGGAAGGCAAGTCCGAAGGCTGCCTCACCTGCCACGTCAAGACCGACGCGCCGACGATGCATGTCTCGCCCGCGGTGCGGCTCGGCTGCACCGACTGCCACGGCGGCAATGTCAGTGTGCGCGGCAATTCCGAGCTGCCGCACGACCACCCCGATTACGTCGCCGCGCGCGATGCGGCGCATGTGCTGCCGAAATATCCCAAGTCCTGGCACTTCCCTTCCTCGGCGAATCCCGAGCGTTCCTATTCGCTGTTGAACAAGGAGAGCCCGGAGTTCGTGAAGTTCATCAACCCCTCGGACTACCGCGTCGCGCGCGATGCCTGCGGGGCGTGCCACATTCAGGCGATCGAGAGCGCCGAACGCTCGATCATGGCGACCGGCGCGATGCTGTGGGGCGGGGCGAGCTACAATAACGGCATCCTGCCGTTCAAGAACTACCTGCTGGGCGAGGCCTATACCCGCGATGGCTTGCCCGCGAAGATCACCACGCCGGGCGCAGGGCCGGGGGGCAAGCTCAGCGAGGATCAGGTCGCGCGCGGCGTGCTGGCCGAGATGTATCCGCTCCCCACGTGGCACGTGATCCCGCCGGGCGACGTGTTCCGGGTGTTCGAGCGCGGTGGTCGCACGATCAATTCGCAGTTCCCCGAGATCGGCCTGCCCAACCCCTCGGGCTCGATCCAGCGTCTGGAAGAGCCCGGACGGCCCGACTTGAAGCAATCGAACCGCGGGCCCGGCACGGGTCTGCGGGTGGCGATCCCGGCGCTCAACATCCACAAGACCCGCCTCAACGATCCCTTCACCTGGTTCATGGGCACCAACGACCAGCCGGGCGACTACCGCCACTCGGGCTGCGCGTCCTGCCATGTGGTCTATGCCAACGACCGCGAACCGCGCCATTCGCTGACCTATGCGCAGTATGGGCGCGACGGGCAGAGCATCACCGCCGACCCGACCATCGCCGAGAAGATCGCGCATGCGGCAGGCTATGACGACGGGCATGGCGAGAAACCGGGCGGGCACGGCGCGGTGAAGCAGCCGGGCGATGACCACCACGCGGGCGACGATGGCGCGCTGCGGACCGCCAGCGGCGAGGTCAAGGAGAGCGGCCACCCGCTCCAGCACGTCTTCACCCGCGCCATCCCCACCAGCCAGTGCATGAACTGCCACATGCACCAGCCCAATATCTTCCTGAACAGCTTCCTCGGCTACACCATGTGGGACTACGAGTCCGACGCGCCCGCAATGTGGCCCAAGCAGCAGAAATACCCCACCGCGGCCGAGGTCCGTGCCGTCACTGACCGCAACCCAGAAGGCGCCGCGCCCAAGGGCAACTGGGCTGACCTCGATTTCCTGCGCAACGTCTATGACCTGAACCCGACGCTCAAGGACACCCAGTTCGCCGACTATCACGGCCACGGCTGGAACTTCCGCGCGATCTTCAAGCGCGACCGTGAGGGCAATCTGCTCGACGCCGACGGCGCAATCGTCGACCCCGATGATCCCGAGAAATGGCGGCGCGAAGGCGAGGGCAAGTTCGTCCCTCCCGGCACCAACCCCGGCAAGGCGGTCCACCTGATGGACATCCACGCCGAAAAGGGCATGCAATGCGCCGATTGCCACTTCGAGCAGGACAGCCACGGCAATGGCCTCATCTATGGCGAGGTCGCCAACGCCATCGAGATCACCTGCAAGGACTGCCACGGCACCGCCGACGCCTATCCCACGCTGCGCACCAGCGGGCCGGCGGCTCCGCCCGAGGGCCACAACCTCGCCCTGCTGCGTAACCCCGACGGCAAGCGGCGGTTCGAATGGCTGGAAGGGCCGGATGGCAGGCAAAGGCTGGTCCAGCGCTCCATCGTCGATCCGAACCTCGAATGGGAGATGAGCCTCGTCAAGGACTCGGTCGATCCCGCCACCCCGGTGTTCAACGCCAAGGCCGCGCGCGCCAAGCTCGTCAGCCGCTATGGCGCGGAGACAGGCAATTTCGAATTCGGCACCGGCATCTCCGAACCCGACCGCGCGCACCGCGAGCCGGAGATGGCGTGCTTCACCTGCCACCTCTCATGGACGACCTCGTGCGGCGGGTGTCACTTGCCGATCGAGGCCAACTGGAAGACCCCCGTCCACCGCTATGAAGGCGGCGAGACGCGCAATTTCGCGACCTACAACCCGCAGGTCGCGCGCGACGAGATGTTCCAGCTCGGCAAGCACATGACCACCAAGGGCAATCAGGTCGCGCCCGTGAGGTCGTCCTCGGCGCTGGTGCTGTCGTCCACCAACATCAACCGCGAGCGAATCTATGTGCAGCAGCCGCCGATCAGTGCCATCGGCTTCTCCAGCCAGGCCTTCGCGCCGCACTTCCCGCACACCGTGCGCCTGACCGAAACCAAGACCTGCACCGATTGCCACCTCTCCGCCAAGGAGGACAACAACGCGATCATGGCGCAGCTCTTCCTGCTCGGCACCAACTACGTCAACTTCGTCGGTCTCAACGCATGGAGCGGCTTGGAGGGCGGGTTCCAGGCGACGCGGGTGACCGAATATGACGAGCCGCAGGCGGTGATCGGCTCCTACCTCCACCGCTATGCCTATCCCGATTACTGGGGCCTCCACGTCGACCAGAACGCGCGCGAGCTGAAGAACTGGACGCGCGGCAAGACCTTCGATGCCAAGCTCAGCGGGGAGACCCATCCCTTCGAGGCATTCGCCAATGTCCACGAAGGCACGCCGGGCCGGGTCGGCTGCCTGCAACTGCGCGGCGAATACATGTTTGTGGCCGAAGGCAAGGGCGGGTTTGTCGCCTATGACGTGGCGAGCATCGCCAACAAGGGCACCTCGGAGCGGATCCTCAAGGGGCCGTTCTCCGCGCTGGGCCACGACACGCAGGTCAAGACCACCAATGCGACCTGCATGGCGCTCGCCACCAACCAGCCGATCGCGCCCACCCGCAACACCGAAGCGATGCGCGCGGCCAATCAGGAACAGGCGTTCAAGCCGATCTACAACTATGCCGCCGTCACCGACGCGGTGGAGGGCCTGATCCTCGTCAACGTCAACACGCTGGCGGACGGCGAATTCCGCAACAACAAGCTGTCCCGCAAGACCTATGCCGATGGCTCCACGGCGTGGAACCCGGGCGGGGTGCTGAACGGCGCGCGGCACATCGTGCTGGCGGGAGAGATCGCCTATATCACCGCAGACAAGGGGCTGGTGGTGGTCGACCTTGCCGATCCCGCCGCGCCGAAGCTTGCCGCGGTGCGCGAGCTGCGCGATGCGCGGGCGAGCGCAGTGCAGTTCCGCTATCTGTGGGTGACCGATGCCGAGGGCGTGAAGCTGTTCGACATCACGTCCCTGCGCGACCCGCAAGCGGTGCCCGAGGGAACGGTGCCGCTGGCTGACGCGCGGCGCCTCTATATCGCGCGCACCTATGTCTATGTCGCCGCCAAGAGCGACGGGCTGGTGATCCTCAATGTGACGAACCCGCGCAGCCCCAAGGTCTATCAGCGGGTGACGCTGGGCGGGGCGCTCAACGATGCCGAGGACGTGATTGTCGGCACCACCAATGCCTCGCTGTTCGCTTACGTGGCGGACGGGAAGAACGGGGTGAAGGTGCTGCAACTTACCAGCCCCGAAAGCCAGCGCGGCTTCTACGGCTTCAGCCCCGCGCCGGTGCCTGAACTGATCGCCTGGGCCAAGACGCCGACGCCCGCCATCGCCATGTCCAAGGGCCTCGACCGCGACCGCGCGGTCGACGAGACCGGCGGGCAGATGGCGGTGTTCGGCCGGTTGGGCTCGCGTCCGTTCACCCGCGAGGAGATGGAGCGGATGTTCATGACCCGCAGCGGCGTGCCGTGGAAGGTCTCCGACGATGTCGACATGAAGCGCTGGGTCGGCGTGGCTCCGGCGGGCGCACAAAGGGCGAGCGCGCGGAAATAAGGAAGGAGCCGGGCGGGAGGCAGTGCATCGGCCCGCCAAGGGACGGGCCGCGAGCGCAAGCGCGCGAGCCGCAGGCGCCCGGAGCGTAGCGGAGGAACAGCGCCGAGGACTGCACGCCGGAGGGCGTGCAGCAAACAAGAGCACCTATTCCCGCTCGGCGAACATGCCCTCGATCATCGGCTGGAGGCCTGCGTGGAAGCGCGCGAGCACCTGCCAGTCACCGACGCGTTCGTAATGCGAGACGAGGTTCTCGCCGTCCCAGCGGTGGATAGCGTAGGTCGGCGGCTCGGTGGTGATGAGCTCGCGATCGTCGGGCACGTCCTTGTCGATCGGGTTGAGATCCATCGCCACCAGCGGCGCGACCGAGGGTGTCACTCCCAGCGGTATCCCGGCGAACCGCGTGGAGATCTGGCGGTGGAGGTGTCCGCAATGGATCGCCTGCACCTGGCCCTGCCCTTCCAGCACGTCCCGCAGCCGCACAATCCAGCCCTCGTCCGGCGCGGGGTCCATCCAGTCGATCCCGGCGACGACCGGCGGGTGGTGCATGAAGATCAGCGTCGGCGTATCGGGCGCTTCGGCTAGCCGCTCCGCCAGCCAGCGCGCGCGCGCTTCGCAGAAGGCTCCGCCATGGCGGCCATCCTCGAGCGTGTCGAGGCAGATGATCCTGAGGCCCAGCCCGGCATCGACGACATAGTGGAGGAAGCCGCCCTCGGCCGGCTCAACATCGGGAAAGGCGCCCAGCAGGCCCTCGCGGCTGTCGTGATTGCCCACCATCGGCAGGATCGGGATCGGGCAGTCGCGCAGGATTTCGATGGTCTTGGCAAAGCTCGCCGCATCGCCGTGATCGGTGATGTCGCCCG
Source organism: Erythrobacter sp. (assembly GCA_013822695.1). Classification (GTDB taxonomy): domain Bacteria; phylum Pseudomonadota; class Alphaproteobacteria; order Sphingomonadales; family Sphingomonadaceae; genus Erythrobacter. Next base: position 24,208 of record PNKW01000010.1, read on the forward strand.
ACAGCACCAGAAAGTCGGGGCGGTTGGGCCCCTCGATCAGGCGCCCCAGCGTGGCCTTGAAGCGGGTGACGTTGAGTTCATTGTCCCCTTCCTCGGGCGCAAATCCGACATGGATGTCGGTCATCTGCGCGATCAGCACCGCGCGGCCTGTGGAAGAAACGCTCCCGCCCATCCTTACGGTCTAGCTTGCGCCACCTTGGCTGCAACCGTTGTTTTTGGTGGCGGCGCGGGCTTGTAATGCGGAGCGGGGCCCTTGGGTGGCTTCAGACCCTGCCATTGCCCCGCGGGCACGTGATAGGCGTGGCACATCGCGCAGTCGCTGGGCACGATCTTGGCGGTCTTCACCGCACTCGCCCCCAAGTGGCAGTCGCGGCAGCTCTTGAGATCGGGCATCAGCAGATCGCTTGCCGCCTTGGAGGTGTCGGCTGCGTGGCAATCGGTGCACTTCTGCTTGGTGTGCGCGGCGTGGCTGAAATAGCCGCTGGTGAGGAAGCGTTCGGGGAAGTTGACCGGCATCAGGTCGGCCTGCCCCGTCGGGCCGGTAGTGGGCAGGTGGCACTCGGTACATACCCCGCCGGTCGAGAGCGCGTTCGATGTCCCGATATAGGCGCGGACCGGACGGCCGAAATCGGCGCGATAGGGCGAGGCGCTCCCCAATTGTCCGGGGCGCTGGCGGCCGGGCGCGAGGCGCGGGCGCGGGCCGGTGCTGATCCGCGCCAGATCCTCGGCAAGGTTCTTCACGCTGCCGTGGCGCAGCTTGCTTAAAGCCCCGCCCGCCGTGCGGCCCGACACCAGGGAATGGCACCCCTCGCACGCCTGTTCCATCTCGACCTCCTTGAAGGTCACTCGGTCAGGCGTGGCGGCGTGGCAATCCTTGCACTCGAGGGGGGCGCGATACTGCGCGAGGCTTACCGCCATCCGCGCCGCGCCGCCGCGCGGGTTCATGTGAACGTCGTGCGGGAAGACGAGGCCCGAACGCTCGACCGGCTTCGTCCCTGCCGCGGCGCGCACCGGCTTGGCCGCCCCGAAGCTGGCGAAATAGAGCGGGCGGAACTGCGGGTGGGTCTTGCCGAAATCATGCGCGTTGGCGAGCGCCGTATCGGTGAGGCGGGCGTCCAGATCCTTGTGGCAATCGCCGCAAAAGGCCTCGCTCCCCGCCTGCGTGCGCACCGGGCCCTCGTGCTCGGAGTGGCAGGCGACGCAGCCGAGTGGGCCTTCCTTGCCGAAGCCTTGCGCGATCTTCCATTGCAGCGCGTCACCGTCCGAGAGCGGCGCCATCCCCTTGGCAAGGCGCGGCTTGGTCGCGTGATCGCCGATGTCCTTGTGGCACGACAGGCAGGTCTCGTCCTGCACGCTTTCGAAGGCGGCGACATGGCAGCTTTCGCAATTGTCGGCGAGGTCGTGGTGCTTGAGCGACAGCTCGCCGCTCGTCCACGCGCTGTCCATCAGCACGGTGCCGGGGGTCTTGCCGGTGGGATCGGGCTTGGCCGGCGTGCGCAGCAGGTGCGAGGCGACCGGCAGGGCGAGCAGCAGCAAGATGATCGCGCTGGCAAAAACCCAGCTCATTGCGCGCTTGGACGGCAGCTTGGAGGCGAGGGCGAAGCCGCGCAAGGCATCCATCTTGCCTTCATCGGCGACCACCTGTCGGATGGTGATGGCGATGTTGCCATTGCCCTCGCGCGTCACCGCAAGGCGCGCCGCGCCGAGCGCCACCTCGCCCCCGGTGCGCGGATCGATCACGCCTTCGGTGACCACCCGGCCATCGAGCCCGAAGCCCAGCGTGCCGAGCGCCGCCACCTTGAGCGTGCCGTCCGCAGCCAGATCGATCCCGACATGGCGCTGCTCGACCGCAAGGTCGGGCAGGTGGATGTCGTTCTCCACCGCGCGGCCGACGGTCAGGCGGGTCTGCTCGACCACCCGGTCGCGGATGATCTCGCGCCCGGCGGCGGTGAAGTCGATGGTGCGGATCAGGAACGCCATCGCCGCCGCCTCCTCACCAGTAATAGAACACGCTGATCACATGCGCGGTGAGCGCGGCGATCAGGGCGATGGTGAGCGGAATGTGGATGAACAGCCAGATCTCCAGCAGCGCGCGGATGCGCAGCGCCCCGCGTATCTGGGCGAGCTGTTCGCGGCGTTTCTCGAGCAGGGCGGTGACGCGCGCCTCGGCCTCGGTGGCGCCGCCCATGCCGCGGAGAGCGCGCGCGGTCTTGCAGCCGGGGTAGCTCCCCGTCAGCCGCGCCAGTGCGCCGCCGTAGAACACGTCCTGACCCAAAGCTGCGATCACGAGATCGGCCTCGGCGCGCGCCAGCGGCTGCGCGGCGCTTTCCAGCTGGCGGTCGATCGCGGTGAGCGCATCGAGCATCTGCGCGCGGGTCATCTCCTTGCGATTGGCCGAGAGGCTCGCGGGCAGGGTGGCGTAGACGATCACCCCGTAAATCCCGGTGATGATGACCAGCAGCATCAGCACATAGGCGAGCGTGTGGACGTTCCACCCGATCTGGAAACCGGTGTGAAGCGTCCCCACTACGGCGAGCGCAAGGCCGAGATAGACGTGGGCGGACGTCCACGCCTTGAGGCTCCACGCGCCGGGATTGATGCGCCGCTTCCTCACCCCCAGCAGCGAAAGCCACAGGATCAGCCCGAAGCCGATGGTACCCAGCGTATAGCCGTACCACGTGCCACCGTTGGGACGCGGTTCCTGATCGATCAGCAGATAGCCCGCGATGCTCGCGCCGCTGATGGCGAGCGCGATCCACAGCCAGCGGAAGCCCTTGTGCTTCAGGAAACTGACATGGTCGCTGTCGCGCCGTCGCTCATCCTGCGAAAAGCGCCCCGTGCCCCCGGTTTTCGCCTGACTTGCCATCACTCGATATCCTCGGTGAGCTTGGCGAAGGTCAGGAACTTGTCCGGGCTGACGCGGATCGCCGCGCCCGTGGGGCAGGCGCGCACGCAGGCCGGGCCGCCATCGATGCCTGAGCACATGTCGCACTTGATCGCCTGCTTGGCCTTGGGCGGGCCTTCCTTTTCGGCGGCCTTCTTGCGCCACGAATAGGACGCCTCGCCCGGCCCCGGCCCCTTGCCGAACAGCATCCATTGCAGGAGCGAGGGCTTCTTGGGCGGTTTGGCGTCCATCCGGATCACGCCATAGGGGCAGTTCCTCTGGCAATTGCCGCAGCCGATGCAGGTCTCGTCGATGAACACCTCGCCATCGGGGCCGCGCTTGATCGCGTTGGGCGGGCAATCGGCCATGCAATGCGGGTGCTCGCAGTGGCGGCAGGATGTCGGCACGTGGAGGTGGGCATAGGTCTTGCCCGCCTCGCGGTCCAATCGCGAGAGGCCATCATGGCTGTCGGCGCAGGCCTTCTCGCAATTGTCGCAGCCGATGCACAGCTTCTCGTCGATCAGCAGCACATCGGTCGCCTCGCCGATGCCGTTGTCGACGAGGAACTGCGCGGTCTGCGAATAGAGATCGACCGCGCCCGAGAATTCGTCCTTGCGGCTTTCGATGAAGGCATTCGTGGCGCGGCGGCCGGCCATGTCCTTCATGGCCCGCTCGCGCAGCGCGGGGCGCTTGTCGAGCAGCGCGAGGAAGCCTTCGCCCGGCAGGCGGATCACCTCGCTCTTGATCGCCGCCTTTACTGTCGCGGTGCGCGCCGAGCCGTCGATCACCGCCATCTCGCCGAAATAGCTCCCGGCGGGGAGGTAGGAGAGGAACACCAGCTTCTCGCCGACCTGCTTTTCGACGATCATCGATCCGCGGCGGATGATGAAGATGTCCTTGTCGTCCGCGCCTTCGGTGACGACCACTTCGCCCGCGCGCTTTTCCTCGACCCGGGCGGCCTCGACCAGGGGCGCGACATCCTCGCGGGTGAGGCCCGATCCGAACATCTGGAGCAATTGCCGCTCGATCGAGATGCGCTGGATGGCGGCCTTGGCGCTCGGCACCTGCGATTGCAGCTTCAATGCGGCAAGGCGCGAGATCTCGACCACGATGGTTTCTTCGGCCGCGCGGATCGTCGCGCCGCGGCGGCGGCCCGAGATGAGGCCGACCTCGCCGAAGATCGAGCCGGCCTCGATCGGGATGGTGATCGACGGATCGGCCGGATTGACCTCAACCGCCACCGATCCGCTGGCGATCCCGAACAGCGATGATCCGGGCGCGTTGCGCTCGAAGATAACCTCGCCCGGCGCATAGAACTTGGCCTCGGAGTCGAGCATGAATTCGCGCATCTGCAGCGGGTTCATGCCGTTGAGGATCGAGACATTGGCGCGCAGGAATTCGAGCCATTCCGCGGTCGAGCGGTTGCCGGGAAGCTTGGCGAACTTCGCCGCGATGATCGGCTCGTCGGCCGGTTTCAGCGCGGTGTTGCCGTTGATGAACTCGATGACGTCGTGGCCCTGGTTCATGCAGTGCTTGATCAGCGGATAGCCCGCCAGCGCGCCGATCACGAAAATGCCGGGCGCGGTCGATTCGAACACGGGTGAGAGGCGCGGGAAGGCGCCGCGATCCTCGCTGGTGAACGCGATCCCGCAGCCTTCGACGAAAGCGCGCGGCGGGGCCGAGCCGATGCGGGCGATGATCCGGTCGCAGGGGATACGGATTTCCCCGTCGCGGGTGGTCAATGTGATCCAGCCCGGCTCGATCGACTTGGTCTCGCTCTCGTTCCTGACGGTGAGCTTGCCCGCTTCGTGATCGGCCATCAGCGCGCTGACATTGGCGGCCTTGGCGGTCGGGAATTCGGTGCCGCGGTTGAGGATCGAGACGGTGTTGCGCTGCGCCGGGTCCTCGGCAAGCCCGCGCGCATTCTCGATCCCCGCGTCCCCGGTGCCGACGATGACGATATGCTCGTCGACATATTCGGTGGGATCGTCGAGCTGGTACTGCACATGCGGCAGGTCGGCGCCGGGGCAGCGCATCAGGTTGGGGTTGCCCTGCGTGCCGATGGCGAGGACGACGTTCTCGGCCATCACCACCTCGCCGCTGGTCAGCTCGATGGCATAGGGCGGGGCGTGGCGCTGGAGCTCGGTGACGTTCTTCGTCCCGTCGCGCGCGCGGGTGACGATCTGCTGCACTGAACCGGCAATCGCCTCCCCCGTGCCGCGGATTGCCTTGGCCTCGGCGTGGTACTTCACATTGACCTTGTGGCCGCCGATCTGCTCGTCCCAGATGCCGAGAATCGTCTCGCGCTTGCCCGCCTCGAAATCGATGTCGGAGCGCAGCACCAGATTGCTGGGCGTCGCCATGACGTGCTTGCCCTTCTGGTACTTGTAGATCGTGTCGGAGAGGTGGTCGGTTTTCTCGAGCAGCACATGGCTCAGCCCCAGCGCCGCTGCGCGCGCGGCTGCGCTGAGCCCGGCCGGGCCCGAACCGATGATAGCGACTTTGAAGATATCGCCCACCTATCCTCCCCCTCGCGGATAGATCGCCCCCTGTGAGGCACCATACCCAAAACCGGCCCCGATGCCAGAGCGAATTGCCCCCGTATCGCGCCAGTGCTAGCGATGCGGGCATGGGACAGGGCGAAACGCGGCCAGAGGGCGGATCATCGAAGGCGGGCTGGGTCTTGCTGGGGGCGGCATTGCTGCTGGCGGCAGGCTCGATCGGGTTCAATATCTATCAGGGCTCAGGTGGGCCCGCTGAGCCCGTATCGGCGGCCGGCGGCGAAGGATCGATCGATGAGCTGCGCGCCGCAGCCGAGGCCTCGACCGACGATGCCGGCCCGTGGGGCGATCTTGCCTTCGCCTATTTCAACCAGGGCCAGTATGACGAGGCCGCCGCCGCCTATCGCCGCGCGGTCGCCATCGCGCCGGACGAGGCGGTGCTGTGGTCGGCGCTGGGCGAAACGCTGGTGCTGGCGAGCAAGCGCGACCCGCTCCCGCCCGAAGCCTTGCAGGCCTTCGAGAAGGCCCTGGCACTGGACGCGCAAGACCCGCGCGGGCGCTATTTCCTCGCCGCCAAGAAGGACTTGGACAAGGATCACGAGGGCGCGATTGCCGCGTGGCTCGATCTTCTTGCGGACAGCCCACAGGGCGCGCCGTGGGAGGCTGATCTTGTGCGCACCATCGAGCAGGTCGGGCAGATCAACAAGATCGACGTCGCCGCCCGCATCGCCAAGGCGCAAGGCGAGCGCAAGGCGCCGTTGATCGCTCCGGGTTCGGGCGCGGTGGCTGGCGATCAGGCCTCCACATCCCTGCGCGGCCCGACGGCAGCAGATGTCGCGGCAGCAGGTGCGATGAAGCCGAGCGAGCAGCGCCAGATGGCCGAAGGGATGGTCGAACAGCTCGAGGCGCGGCTGGCCAAGGAACCCAGGAACCTCGATGGCTGGGTGATGCTGATGCGCAGCCGGATGACGTTGGGCGAGCCGGCCAAGGCCAAGGCAGCGCTGGACGCGGCGGTGAAGGCGAACCCGGCAAGCGCGGCGCAGCTGCGCGAGGCAGCGGCGGGGCTGGGCGTCAAGTAAGCGGCTGGCGCTTCGGCGCGCGCGCCGGATCATGGGCTTCGATCTTGCGGAAGACCGCCGTGGTGATGGCGATCGCCAGCGCCGTCAGGGCAAGGCCCGCGACCACATCGACCCAATAGTGCCAGCGGGTCGCCACGGCCTCGAACATGATGAACACGAACAGCGGCAGATAGGCGACCCCCAGCCAGCGCGCGTGCTTCCAGGCGTAGTGGAGGAAGACCGCCGATGACGCGACATGCAGCGAAGGCATGGCGGCCACGGCGGCAAACATGAAGGTGCTTCCCTCGGCGGCGATCCACCCGCGCCCTCCGGCGGCCAGAGCCTGATAGCCGCCGAACATGTGCTGCTGGCGCGCGGTCTCCAGCGCATTGGCGCCCGGCTCGTAAAGAAACGGGCCAAGGGCAGGCATGACGCAATAGGCGAGCGCGCCGAATACATGCACCAGCATCGCGGCGAAGATGACCTTCCGGAACACGATGAAGGCCTGCATCGAATGGACGATGATGCTGCCGGCAAACATCGCCAGAAAGGCGAACAGGTAGAGATGCTCGCCCGCGGGCATTGCCGTTTCGGCCAGATGATGCACCGCGAAGGCCAGGTCGACCAGCGGCCGCACCGCCTGATCGGTCTGCCAGTAAAGCCCGTCCCACAGCCGCGGATTGACGAGGTTCATCCACAGCTTGATGTTGAAATGGGTGATCAGGATGACGGCATAGGCGAAGGCGGCCGCGGCGTAGTAGATCAGCCGCATCGTCTGCTTCGCCAGCACCAGCGCCGCGCCCAGCAGGCCGATCAGCGTCAGCGGCACGCCGTAACTCATCCCCGTGAAGGCGAGCGACTCGCCCGAGGGCAGCGAGATCGCCAGACCGTGCGACCATGCGATCAAGGCTCCCGTCGCCGCGAAGCACAGGGCCAGGACCAGTTCGGGAAAGGGCACGAAGAAGATCAGTCTCGCGCGGCGCGACACATTCAGTTGTGTTTGGTCTTCAACCGCAATCTGCGTCAAAAGGTTCATGCGGGGGGATCGTCTTCTCGTGAAATGACGCAAGGCAGGTTTCGCGGACGACAGGCAAGCGCCTTGCCCCTCATGACAAATGCATGACGGAAAAACGACCGATTGCCAACGGAAACTCGCCTGCCGGACGCAAACGAGGCGCGGCAAGCCGGGCCTCGCGCCATTTCACAGGCATCCCGCTCCCGCACGGGGGAGCGGGGCAGGTCGCCTCAGACCACCCCGAAGGCCAGCATCGCGTCGGCGACCTTCTTGAAGCCCGCGATATTCGCGCCCTTCACATAGTCGATATAGCCGCCGCCCTGATCGCCGTAGCGGATGCAGGAATTGTGGATGCCCGACATGATGTCCTTGAGCATCTGCTGGAGCTCTTCCTCCTTCCACGACCGGCGTTCGGAGTTCTGGCTCATCTCGAGGCCCGAGACCGCGACCCCGCCCGCGTTCGAGGCCTTGCCCGGCGCGTAGAGGATCTTGGCGGCCTTGAAGGTGTGCACGCCGTCCAAGTCGGTGGGCATGTTCGCGCCTTCGCTGACCGCGCGGCAGCCGTTGGCGACCAGCAGCTTGGCGTCCTCGCCGAGCAACTCGTTCTGCGTCGCGCAGGGCAGGGCGACGTCGCAGGGCACACCCCACGGGGTTTTGCCAGCATGGAAGGTCGCCTTCGGGAAGGCCTCGACATATTCCTCGATCCGGCCGCGGCGGTGGGTCTTGTGGGTCTTCACCCAATCGATCTTCTCCTGATCGATGCCGTCGGGATCATGGATGAACCCGCCCGAATCCGACAGGGTCAGCACCTTGCCGCCCAGCTGGACGATCTTCTCCGCCGCATGGGTCGCCACGTTGCCCGAGCCCGAAATCACCGCGGTCTTTCCTTCGAGGTTCTCGCCCTTGGTCGCCAGCATGTTCTCGAGGAAATAGACCGCACCATAGCCGGTCGCCTCGGTGCGGATCAGCGAGCCGCCCCATTCCAGCCCCTTGCCGGTCAGCACGCCTGTAAAGTTGTTGGTGATGCGCTTGTACTGGCCGAACATGAAGCCGATCTCGCGCCCGCCCACGCCGATGTCGCCTGCGGGCACATCGATGTCGGCGCCGATGTGGCGGTAGAGCTCGGTCATGAAGCTCTGGCAGAAGCGCATGATCTCGCGCACGCTCTTGCCCTTGGGGTTGAAGTTCGAGCCGCCCTTGCCGCCGCCCATCGGCAGGCCGGTGAGCGCGTTCTTGAAGGTCTGCTCGAAGGCGAGGAACTTCAGGACCGATTCGGTGACGCTCGGGTGGAAGCGAATCCCCCCCTTGTAAGGCCCGATCGCGTTGTTGTTCTGGACGCGCCAGCCGCGCTGGACGCGGATGTTGCCAGCGTCGTCTTCCCAGCACACGCGGAAGGATACCACGCGGTCAGGCTCGGCAATGCGGCGGAGGATCTGCTGGGAGTGATACTCCTCCTTGTCCTCCATGAATTCAAAGATGTCCTCGGCCACTTCCTGGACCGCCTGGACGAATTCGGGCTGGTATGGATTGCGCTTCTTGACGCCCTCCATGAAGCCATTGAGGTCGACGTGATCGGTAACTGCCATGATGTATTCCCCCCTGATCGTGACTATACGCGCCCCTGATGCTCCCCGCTTGTCGATTTGCGGCAGAACCATCTTCCCAAATAGTGGCACTTCCATGGCAGGGAGGGACAGGCGGGCAGGGGGTGATCAGATCGCCGAGGAAAATGTGCGCGGCGCGATGGCGCGGTAGGCGTCGAACAGCGCGGCGATGACGCGGGCATAGGGGAGGCCCGCAGGGGTGATCGCCAGATGGCGCCCGTGGCGCCGGGCGAGGCCTTCGTCGGTGAACGTGGTGAGCCGCGCCGACACCTGGCCCAGCAAATCCTCGGGAATGGTCGCCTCGCCATGGCACAGCAGCGCCTCGATCACTGCCCCGCGGCGCTGGTCTTCGGCCGAGCGGACGATGCCGTGGCTGGCGGACAGCCGCCCCGCCTCGCTCAGCTGGCGATAGGTTGCGGTGTGCTTCTCGTTCTGGGCGAGCAGTCCGGGAAAGCCGCTGATCGCGCTCGCGCCCATGCCGATCAGCACCTCGGAGGGATCATCGGTGAAGCCCTGGAAATTGCGCCGCAGCGTGCCGGTCTGCGCCGCGCGCGCCATCGGATCGTGGCGGAGCGCAAAGTGATCGAAGCCGATCGCCTTATAGCCGTAACCGGTGAGAATCCGGTGCGCCGCGCTCGCCATGGTGAAGCGCGCTGCGGCGCCCGGAAGGTCGTCCTCGCGGATCATCGTCTGGCGCGGCACGAGGTGGGGGACATGGGCATAGCCGAACACCGCGATCCGGTCCGCGCCAAGCTTGCGGGTCAGCTCGAGGCTGTCTGCCAGATCGGCCTCACTCTGGTGGGGGAGGCCGTACATCAGATCGAAGTTCAAGGAGGTGACGCCGCCGCTGCGCAGCCAGTCGGTGCTGCGGCTGATCATGGTGAGCGATTGCTCGCGCCCGATCGCCTTCTGGCAATGCGCGGCGAAGGTCTGCACGCCCATGCTCGCCCGGGTGATGCCGGTGCGCCTGAGCACCGCGCTCCATTCGGCGGTGAGGCTGCGCGGATCGAGCTCGATCGACCATTCGGGGGAGCACAGCGGCAGGTACGCGTGGAGCGCATCGACCAGCCGCAAGAACTCGCCGGTCAGGATCGCGTTGGGGCTGCCCCCGCCAAAGGCAATACGCCGCACCCGCGCGCCCTGCGGGAGCAGGCTGCCGACGGTCGCGATCTCCTGATGCAGCGCGGCAAGGTAGGCCTCGACCCGCGCGCGCTTGCCCGAGGCGGCGGTGTTGCAGCCGCAATAGAAGCAGATCGCCTCGCAGAACGGGATGTGGAGATAGAGCGAGATGTCCCCGCTGGCACCGGCAACCGCGCGCTCGATGGTGCCGGGCTCCAGCGGGCCGAAATCCGCAGCGGTCGGGTAGCTGGTGTAGCGCGGCACGGGGGTCGCGAGCAGCTCGGGGTGATAGGTCCACATGAGGCGCTTAAAGCGCGCCCCGGATCACGCGTCTTTGCGCGAGATCAATTTGGACATCTTGTCCTCACGGCATGTCCCTGCGTGGCAGCCCTTGGGGTGGCAGTCGCGTTCGGGCGCGGGCTTGCCGTCACCGATCGGAATGGTGATCGTGCCGCCATTGCACAGCTGCATCGTCAGCGTCTGGCCCGCCGGGGCGGGCAGCGGGCCGACCATCACCGGCACCAGCACAGCGAGCGCGAAGGGGAGGAGGTTCACGCCTCGTCCTCCTCATCGATGAGGATACGGTGGGCGGCGCCATCCATGTCGTCATACTGGCCGGCGCGCATCGACCACAGGAAGGCGGCGAGGCCGAGCAGACCCATGCCCAGTGCGATGGGGATGAGGATGGCGAGGCCGGTCATTGTGGGGCTCCTGCCAGCCGCAGGGAATTGGCGATCACCACCAGCGAGGACACCGACATGGCGATCGCGGCGACCAGCGGCGTCACCTGCCCGGTCAGCGCGAGCGGCACCGCGAGCGCGTTGTAGGCGATCGAGAAGCCGAAATTCTGGCGCACGATCCGCATGCACGCCTTCGCGACCCGCACCGCGAGCGCAACCGGCATCAGCGGCTCGCCGATGAACACCGCGTCGGCCGCCTGCTGGCTGGCGTCGGACGCGGTGCCCGGCGCAATCGAGGCGTGGGCGGCGGCGAGCGCGGGGCCATCATTGAGGCCGTCGCCAACCATCAGCGGGCGGTGTCCCTCGGCTTTCAACGCCTCCAGTGCGGCGAGCTTGGCGCGCGGGTCGGCGCTGGCTTCGGAAGGCAGGCCGAGCGCATGGGCGATGGCCGCGACGGGCGCGGCGCGGTCGCCCGAGAGGATGCGCGCGGGCAGGCCCTCGGCGGCGAGCGCGGCGATGGCGGCGGCGGCATCGGGGCGCAGGGGATCGGAGAAGGGGATGACCTTACGGGTCTCACCGATCCTGAGCGTGGTGGCAAGGGCATCGCTCGCGCCTTCGCTCGCGGGCTTTTCGAGCGCGACCGTCAGCCCCTGCCAGCGTCCCGCAAGGCCCGTGCCGCCCTCTTCGCGGATGTCCTCGACCGCGGCCGGCGTCACGCCCTCGCGCAGAAGTGCGGCAGCAAGCCCGCGGCTCAAGGGATGGCGGCTGGTCTGGGCGAGCGCGAGCGCGATGCTGCGCGCCTGCGGGTCAAGGCTGGCAATGTCGGCGCGCGGGGTGCCGAGCGTAAGGGTGCCGGTCTTGTCGAGCACCGCCAGGTCGCACTCGGCAAGGCGTTCGAGCGCGCTGCCGTCCTTGACCAGCAGGCCGCGCCGCATGAGCGTGCCGCTCGCCACGACCTGCGCGGAGGGCACCGCGAGGCCCATCGCGCAGGGGCAGGTGATGATCAGCACCGCGATCGCGATGGTGAGCGAGGCATGCCACCCTGCGCCCGCGATCATCCACCCGGCGAAGGCCAGCAGCGCCAGCGCGTGCACGACGGGCGCGTAGAGCCGCGAGGCGCGGTCGGCGATGCGGACATAGGTGCTGCGCGATTGCCCCGCCTCGTCCATCGCCCGCGCGATCTCGGCCAGCGCGGTGTCCTCGGCGACATGGGTGAGGCGCACCCTGAGGGGCGCGCCCATGTTGATCGCGCCCGCGTGCACCACTGATCCAGGGGCGACAGGTTCGGGTGCGCTTTCGCCGGTGAGCATGGAATTATCGAGCGCAGCGCGGCCCTCGACCACCTCGCCATCCGCTGCCAGCGATTCGCCTGCGGCGATAAGCACCAGCATTCCGGGCAGGAGGTCCTTCGCCGCCATCCGCCGCGTTGAGCCATCGGGAGCGATGACGCTGGCGCTCTTGCCCATCCGCCCGAGCAGCGCGCCGATCCCGGCCCGCGTCCGGGTGCGCATCTCGGCATCCAATGCGCGCCCAGCGAGCAGGAAGAACAGCAGCATCACCGCGGAATCGAAGAAGGCATGCGCGCCGCCGGTGATGGTCTCGTAGAGCGACATGCAGGTCGCCAGGATCACGCCGATGCTGATCGGCACGTCCATGTTTGTGCGCCGGTGCTTCAGTGCCATCCATGCGCTGGCGAAGAACGGGCGGCCCGCATAGGCGACCACGGGCAGGGCGATGGCGGCGGAGAGCCAGTGGAACAGGTCTCTTGTCGCCCCGTCCGCCCCCGACCACACGCTGACCGAGAGCAGCATGATGTTCATCATCCCGAACCCCGCGACCCCGAGCGCGCGGGTCAGCCGCTTGCGTTCGGCATCGTCGCTCGCGAGCGGATTGTCCGCCACGGGTTGGGATTCGAACCCGAGCGCGAGCAGCGCCGCCGTCAGCGCGCCCTCGTCCAGCGCCGGATCATGAGTGATCGCGACGCGTTTCGCCGAAAGGTTCGCGCGCGCCGCAGCGATGCCGGGGGTCTTCACCAGCTCGCGCTCGATCTTGCCGATGCACCCGGCGCATTTCATGCCGGGTACGGTCAGCCTTGTAGTGACGAGCGGGGTTTCGGCCGCGAGGTGGAGGACGGGCGCGTTCACCTGAGGTCGGCCTCCCCAGCCCATGCCTCGTCGCCTGCGCGGATCGCGAGACGCACCTGCCAGCGGCCAGCTTGGACGGTCTCGTTCGACACCCAGCTGCCTTTGCCGAGCGGCGCGAAAGTCAGCGGCGTATCGGCGCGCAGGCCGAGTGGGTGCGCGGCAGTCCCGGTGATGCGAGCACCTCCGGGAACGGCGAGGGTCTCGACCACCACCCGTCCATCCGCGCGGCGATGCGGCACCGCCTGCCAGCCCAGCGCCTTGGAGGCGGCCGCCTGGCGGAGCCAGCCGTTGTAATTCTGGCTGGCGACATAGGAATTGTCGACCACCGTGCCATGGAAGCTCCCCACCGCCTGCGATGCCATGAACAGGTTGACCGCGATCACCACCGCGAACCCGCCGACGAAGATCGCGGCCATGTGCTTGCCGGTGAAGGTACTGGATTTGCTCGCCATCATTCGGCTCCGGGCATGGCAAAGGTGGTTTCTGCGGTGTCGCTCTCGCGCTGTTCGTCCTGCGCGGTGAGGCGGAAGGCGAAGGCGCTGGCGGTGGCGCCGCTGGGCAGCAGCACATAGGCGCGCAGCACCCGCGTCTCGTTGGCGCGCACGGTGACGGTCTGCGTTGGCGCGGCGTTCTCGAGACCGATGCTGTCGGTCCACATCACCGCGCCTGCGGGCAGGCCTTGCAGCGCCACCTCCATTGCGCGTGGGCGGGCCTCCATGTTGCGCAGGCGCAGCGTGTAGGCGTTTCTGACCGAGCCGTCCTTCAGCAGCATGAAGGGCGGATTGCGGTCGGGCGCGACGGTAAGGTCGGTGTGGGTGCGGGTGCCCAGTGCGAACAGCAGGCCTGCGCCGATCCCCGCCCAGACGCCGAAATAGATTAAGGTGCGCGGCCGCAGCAGCGCCTTCCATGCGGGGCGGGCGGGGGCGCCTGCGCGCTCCGCGTCGCATTGGTCGAGCGTGGCGTAATCGATCAACCCGCGCGGGCGCCCGGTCTCCTTCATCACCCGGTCGCAGGCGTCGATGCACAGCCCGCAGGTGATGCAGCCGATCTGCTGGCCCTCGCGGATGTCGATGCCGGTCGGGCACACCGCCACACACAGCTGGCAATCGATGCAGTCGCCATACTTGTCCGGGTTCTTCGCCGCCTTCTTGAGGCTGCCGCGCTGTTCGCCGCGCCAGTCCTTGTAGGTGACGATCAGGCTCTTCTCGTCGAGCATCGCGGTCTGGATGCGCGGCCAGGGGCACATGTAGATGCACACCTGTTCGCGCATGAAGCCGCCGAGCCAGAAGGTCGTGCCGGTCAGCACCGCGACCGTGGCATAGGCGATGGGGTCGGCGGTGCCGCTCCAGAATTCGCGGGTGAGGGTCGGCGCGTCGGCGAAATACATGATCCACGCGCCGCCGGTCCAGAAGGCGATGGCGAGGTAGACGGCCCACTTGGCCAAGCGCCGCGCGGTCTTGCCCGCAGTCCACGGTGCCTTGTCGAGCCGCGCGCGGGCGTTGCGGTCGCCGTCGAAGAAGCGGTCGACATGCTGGAACAGGTCGGTCCACACCGTCTGCGGGCAGGCATAGCCGCACCAGGCGCGGCCCACGGCGCTGGTCACGAGAAACAGCCCGATGCCCGCCATGATGAGGAGGCCCGCCACGAAATAGAATTCGTGCGGCCAGATCTCGATGTCGAACATGTAGAAGCGGCGGTTGGCGAGATCGACCAGCACCGCCTGATCCGGGGCATAGGGCCCGCGATCCCACCTGATCCACGGCGTGGCATAGTAAATCGTGAGGGTGATCACCATGATCGCCCACTTGAAGCGCCGGAAGGGCCCGTCGATCCGCTTGTTGTGGACGGTGCGCCCTGCCTCGTAGAGCGCCGAGCCCATGAAGCCGTCGCCCTGAGCGGTGGCGGCGGGCTTGCCTGCCCCCTCGGTCTCGAGTGCCGCCGCCCAGTCGCGCGGAGGCCTCTGCGCTTGCGGAGCGGGGCGCTCGAGTTCGTCTGCATCGGCCATGGCGGCCTCCTACTTGGCGGCGACTTTCGCCGCCTCGGGTTGGGGTGCGGCGGGCGCGGGGGCCTGACCGCCGCCGCGCGAGTGGACATAGGCGGCGAGCATCTTGATCGTCACCGGATCGAGCCGCCCCTGCCATGCCGGCATCACGCCGTGACGGGGGGCAAGGATCTGCTTGCCGATCTCGGCCGCGCTGCCGCCATAGAGCCAGATCGCGTCATTGAGCGCCGGGCCGCCGACTGCGGGCAGCCCCTCGCCGCCCGCGCCGTGGCAGGCCGCGCAATTGTCCGCGAACATCTGCGCGCCGGTGGCGTTGGGCTTGGCCTTGCCGGAGAGCGAGAGCACATGGCCCGCCAGAGCGTTCACTTGGGCCCTGTCGAAGCTGCCCTCGAACGCGGGCATGAAGTTGCTGCGCGTCTCGGCCGCGCCGTCCCAGCGGATGCCGTGGTTGAGGGTGTACTCGATCTCGGTCAGCGTCCCGCCCCAGATCCAGTCGTCGTCATTGAGGTTGGGGTAACCCGGCGATCCCGCCGCGCCCGCGCCGTGGCACTGGACGCAGTTGACCTTGAATGCCGCGGCTCCGCCTGCGACCGCCGCCTGCATGAGTTGCGGGTCGGAAGGCAACGCCTCTATCGGGGTGGCGGCGATCTTCGCTACCACGTCGGCGCGCGCGGCATCGGCGGCGCGCATCTCGGCGGCCAGATCGCCCCGGCTCGACCAGCCGAGCGTGCCTGCCGTGGCCCGGTCGATCAGCGGCCAGGCGGGGTAGAGCACCACATAGACGATGGCGAAGAGGATCGTCGCGTAGAAGGTGTAGAGCCACCAGCGCGGCAGCGGCGTGTTGAGCTCCTCGATCCCGTCCCATTCGTGGCCGACGAATTCGGTGCCGGTGGGCTCGTCGATGCGCTTAGTCATTGTCGTCGTCCTTGAAGATCGAATGCTTGGCGTCGGCCACATGGGCCTTGGCGCCCGGGCGGAAGTGCCACAGGCACAGGGTCAGATAGAGCGCGCAGATCGCAGCGAGGCCGTAGCTGTCGGCGAAGTGGCGCAGGGCGGTGTAGAAGGTCATCGGCCCTGATCCCCCTTGCTGAGCTGCTCCTGCGCGGCGGCGCTGTTCACGTCGACCAGCGTGCCGAGCATCTGGAGATAGGCGACCAGCGCATCCATCTCTGTGACGCGGCCGGGATCGCCGTCGAAGTCGCGGATCTGCGCCTTGGGGTAGCGCGTCGCGAGATCGCCCGCGTCCGCCTCGGGGTTGGCCTGCGCTTCCAGATCATTGGCGGCGGCCGCGATGTCCTTGTCCGAATAGGGCACGCCCACATGCCGCAAGGCAGTGAGGTTCGCTGCCACGTCGGGCACCTTCAGCGGTGTTTCGGCAAGGAAGGCGTAGCTTGGCATGATGCTCTCGGGCACCACCTCGCGCGGTGCCTTGAGGTGCTGGACGTGCCAGGCATCCGAATAGCGCCCGCCGACCCGCGCCAGATCAGGCCCTGTGCGCTTGCTGCCCCACTGGAAGGGGTGATCGTACATCGATTCCGCCGCAAGGCTGTAATGGCCGTAACGCTCGACCTCGTCCCGGAAAGGGCGGATCATCTGGCTGTGGCAGACGTAGCAGCCCTCGCGGATATAGATGTCGCGCCCGGCCTGTTCGAGCGGGGTGTAGGGGCGCATGCCCTCGACCTTCTCGATCGTGTTGTCGATCCAGAACAGCGGCGCGATCTCGACGATCCCGCCGATCGCCACCACGCCCAGCGTGAGCGCGGCGAGCAAGGTGACGTTGCGTTCGAGCTTCTTGTGGCCCTCGAAGGCTCCGGTTTTTGCGGGTGTGCTCATGGTGTCAGGTTCCCTGTCTGAGCGGTCATTCGGCCGGTTGGGCGGTGAGGGGCGGAAGCGGCCGGTCGGCGGTTTCGTCGTGCGCGGTCTCGCCCATGGCGGCCTCCTCGCGCAGCTTGCCGGCGATGGTCATGGCGATGTTGAAGGCCATGATGATGGCGCCGGAGAGGTACATCAGGCCGCCGACAGCGCGCAGGATGTACATCGGGTGGAGCGCCTCGACCGTGTCGACGAAGCTGTTCACGAGGTAGCCGTCCGCGCCATATTCGCGCCACATCAGCCCCTGGGTGATCCCGGCCACCCACATCGAGGAGGCGTAGAAAACGATCCCCAGCGTCGCGAGCCAGAAGTGCCAGTTGATCATCCGCAGCGAGTAGAGCCGCTCGCGGTTCCACAGGCGCGGCACGAGGTAATAGACGCAGGCGAAGGTGATCATCCCGTTCCACCCCAGCGCGCCGGAGTGGACGTGGCCGATCGTCCAGTCCGTGTAGTGCGACAGCGAGTTCACCGCCTTGATGCTCATCAGCGGGCCCTCGAAAGTGCTCATCCCGTAGAAGGCGAGCGCGAGCACCATCATGCGGATGATCGGATCGGTGCGCACCTTGTCCCACGCGCCGTTCAAGGTCATAAGACCGTTGATCATCCCGCCCCAGCTGGGCATCCACAGCATCACCGAGAACACCATGCCCAGCGTCTGCGCCCAGTCGGGCAGCGCGGTGTAGTGCAGGTGGTGCGGGCCGGCCCAGATGTAGAGGAAGATCAGCGACCAGAAGTGGATGATCGACAGGCGATAGGAATAGACCGGGCGGTTCGCCTGCTTCGGCACGAAGTAGTACATCATCGCGAGGAAGCCCGCGGTGAGGAAGAAGCCCACCGCATTGTGACCATACCACCACTGGGTCAGCGCATCCTGCACGCCCGAGAAGGCGGAATAGCTCTTGGCGCCGAGCGGGCTCACCGGCAGCGCGAGGTTGTTGACCACGTGCAGCATGGCGATGGTGATGATGAAGGCGAGGTAGAACCAGTTGGCCACATAGATGTGCGGCTCGCGCCGGTTCAGGATCGTGCCGACGAACACGGCAAGATAGGCGAGCCACACCACCGTCAGCCACAGATCGACATACCATTCGGGCTCGGCATATTCCTTCGACTGGGTGATGCCGAGCAGGTAGCCGGTCGCGGCGAGCACGATGAACAGCTGGTATCCCCAGAACACGAAGCGCGCCGTGCCCGGCAGCGCCAGCGTGGTGCGGCAGGTGCGCTGGACGACATAAAAGCTGGTGGCGAGCAGCGCATTGCCGCCGAAGGCGAAGATCACCGCGCTGGTGTGCAACGGGCGCAGCCGTCCGAAATTGAGGTAGGGCTCCAGATTGAGCTGCGGGAAGGCCAGCTGCGCGGCAATGACCACGCCCACCAACAGCCCCGCGATGCCCCAGAACATCGTCGCGATCACGCCCCAGCGGACCGGGTCGTCATCATAGCGGCCCGGGCCCGGCGGCATCCGGAAAATGCTCTGGGCCTTTGCCAGCGGGTCGTAGCTGGTGGCCGTGGCGACAATCAGGATTACCGCCACAAGGCCGACGATCCCCATGTGGATCGCAAACCCGCTATCGGGGGTGAGCGCAATGGCGGCGATACTGGCCATGAGGACAAGCGCCCACATGCCCAGCCGCTTAACGACTGTTTCCATTTTGAATTATCCCTTCCGTCGGCAGGATGTCTAACCCGCCCCCGTCCTTCTTGTGTTTGACCGAAATCAAAATTGGTTCAGTTTTTCGGCTACCCTGCCTTGGACCCTCCGCGCCCGGCGATCCGGGCGAGCGCACCGACATCGGTGATCGCGACCTTGGATCGGCCCTCGGTGGCGACTAGCCCCGCTTCGCGCAGCTCGGTGAGCTGGCGGCTGACGGTCTCGATCGTGAGGCCAAGCGAATCCCCGATGTCGCGGCGGCTCATCGGCAGCGCGAAGGCGCAGGGCCCCCGCGTTGCGCCGGTCAGCCGCTCGGCCATCGAGACGAGGAAATCGGCAATCCGCGCCGCGGCCGACTTGTGCCCCATCTGCATCATCCGCGTGCGCGAACGGTGGAGCGCCTGGAGCGAGCGCGTCAGCACCGATCGCAGCACCGCCGGATCACCCTGAGCATGGTCGAGAAATCGGTCCGAGGGGAAGATCACCAGATCGCACGGCGTGAGCGCGACGAGGCGGAAATCGCCGTCCTTCTGGCGCAGCACCGAAACCAGATCGCCGGCAAAGTGGAAAGCGAGCACCTGCCCGCCGGGAGGCCCCGCCGGTGTCCCGGCACCCGGGGGCGCGGCCCCGCGCGCGACCAGCTTGGCCGCGCCGCTCGCCAGCCACACCAGCCGATCGGTCTCGGGATCGGGGGCAAGCTCCTCGCCCCGCGCCAGCTGCGCCGCCTCGCCGAGCGCGCAGAGCCCGTCGGCCACGCGCCCCTCGCCCGTTCCGGCCGGCAGCGCGGCGCGGAATTGCTCGAGCCCGAAGGCGGGCGGCGGGGGGCTGAGTGTCGCCATGATGGATGCCGCAATGGGGCCTCAAAGCGCAATGGTCTTTGATTCCGATCAATGAGGCGCGCGCAATCCTCGGGCTATCCGGCCCTCACAGGCAGCAACCATCCTGGGCCGCGGAGGGCGGCCGCTGCTGCCGGTGAGGACAGAAAAATGAAGCTGATTCCGATGCTTGGCGTCGCCGTGCTGGCGCTCGCCGCGACGCCTGCCGTGGCACAGGGTGACGAAACCGACCGTGCGGGCGACATCCAGTTCAAGGTGCTCGGCACCTATGTCGCGCCCGACGGGGCGATCACCGACATCAGCGTCAACCTGCCGGGCCTGCCCGCGACGCTGAACACCGAGGCCAACGACAATGTCACGCCGACCGTGGCAATCGAATGGTTCGTGACCGACAATATCTCGATCGAGACCATCGCCGGGATCACCCAGCACGATGTCGACACGGTCGCGGGGTTGCCTGCGGGGGCCGAGCTGGTCTCCGACGCCAAGCTGATCCCGGCGACGCTGACCGCGAAGTATCACTTCGACCTCGGGGGCGTGAAACCCTACGTGGGGGCAGGGCCGGCGCTGTTCCTGTGGGTCGCCGATGATCCGGGCGCGGCGACGCTGCCGCTGGGCGTGACCGAGACCAACCTCTCGAACGAGCTCGGCCTCGCGCTGCAAGCCGGGATCGACGTGCCCATCGGTGGCAAAGGCTTCGGCCTCAGCCTCGATGTGAAGCGCTACTTCATCGACACCACCGCGCGCTGGTTCGTCGGCAACACGCTGGCGATCGAGACCGAGCACAGGCTCGATCCGTGGCTGATCAGCGCGGGCGTTGCCTACCGCTTCTGAGCCCTGCCGGGTCGCAGCAAGCGCCCCGCCCGCCGGAATGCGGCTGGCGGGGTTTTGCTGTATGGCGTTGCTGGGCGATGCACGGTCGTAGCCCGGTTATGTGCATGTCATGCGCGGGTGGTCGGGGCGCGGCAAGGCCGGATTGGCAATGTTTCACGTGAAACATTGCCAATCCGGTTAACCGGGGTCCGGCTCAGAAATTGTACTGGGTCGAAAACTGCACCCGCTGGAGATTGCCGCTCCGCCCGTCTTCCAGCGTGCGCTCGGCATACATCACTTCCACCCCGACATTGAGCGGGCCGACCGGGTTCCAGATCAGGTTGGCAAAGGCGTTCCAGCTCTCGTCGGTCACCTGATTGGTGGTGAGGCGCACCGGATTGTCGGCCTTGAAGTAAGAGCCCCCAAGGTTCGAGCGCCACCGCTCGCCCCAGACATGGCGATAGGCGGCAAAGCCCGAATAGGTGAAGATCGGGTCAAGCGTCCCGTCGGGTTTGATCGCCGCATCGTTGACGATGTTGAGGCCGATATAGCGCCCGAGCCCGTCGCCCGCGGTCGCCATGAAGCGGAAATCGTCCTTCGCCCCCACCTTGAGCCTGCCCGAAAGGCTGAGGCCATAGGCCCAGGCGGCATCGTCCACGCCCATCAGATCATCGGTCGAAACGTGCAGCTGGCGCACGATCCCGGCAGCGGTGAATGTGCCCCAGTCGCCGCTCCAGTTGTAGCGGCCGATGATGTCGGGGATCTGGTCGTCGCCCGGCGTCACCTGCGCCCCGTTCTGTGCGGTGACCACGGTTTCGGGCTGCTCGACCGCGATCTGCAAGCCGCCGTTGGTGTAGCGGATCAGCGGCTGGCGATCGAACACCGTGCCCGCCGTCACTCCGATGAAATCGAGCGAATCCGGCAGCGCTCCGACATTCTGGAACGTCGACCAGCCCTGCCCGAAGGTCCAGTTGTCGTAGTTGATCAAGGCTTGGCGGATGCGCGGAGTGAAGCTGTTGGTGACCCGTTCATTGCCGCCGTCGGTGACGTTGAAATCGAGCTCGATCAGGCCGCTGAGCTTGTGATCGGTGCCGACATCGGTCTCGGTCTTGAACAGGAAGCGCGTCTGGCGGGCCGAAAAATCGGTGTCGAACCCGCTTGGGGCACCGCCGACGGGAATCGCCGAGGGGAACAGGAAATCGCGCAGGATCGAATTGCCGGCAAGCTGCCCGCCGCTGGTGCGCTGGCTGATCGCGTCGAGCTTGACATAGCCGCCAAAGGTGACGCGGGTCTTGCCGATCTTGAACCCCTCGCCGGGCGCAATCGCAAAGTCGATCAGCTTTTCCGACATCTCGGCTTGCTTGGTGAGGAGGGTGCGGGTGGTTTCCTCGGTCTCTTCGACCTCGCTGCGCATCGCCTGCTGCTCGGCCCGGATCGCCCCGGTCTCGGCGCGGACCGCGGCGAGTGCTGCGGCCTGCTCGGCCTTCGCGCCGGCCTCGGCGTCGAGCCGCGTGATCAGCCCCTCGACCATCCGCTCGAGCCGGTCGAGCCGTTCCTCGACGCTCTGCGTATTCGTCTGCGCTTGGGCCAGCGCGGGGCTTGCGACGAGCATGCTCGCCCCCAGCAGCGCCGCCCGGAAGGCCCGGGCCACTCCCGATTTCACCATGCGTTCCTCCCATCCTCTCTTGTGCCCGCCAGAATGGGGCGAACGGGGAGGGCCGGACAGCTAGCGGATGGTCGTAAGACCTTCGTCTGATGGGGGGCGTGTGGCCTGGATTAAAATGGGAGCGGAGCAAGGGAGAGTCGAGCAGCAACCATCCTGTCCCGCGGCAGGCGGCCACTGCTGCCGGCCCCGTCACCGTCAGGACGAGATGACCGATTGCACAAACCTGCACACAGCATTGCCCAATCGTGCTGTGCACCTCAGGCTACATCTGGGTGCTGAGATACTCGACGATGTCGATACGCCGTTGCGCGTCACTCACGCTGACCGCCATCTTGGTCCCTGGAACCATCTTGCGCGGATTGGCCAGCCATCGACCAAGCTGGGCCTTGCTCCAGGTGATCCCGCTGCTCTTGAGCGCAGCAGAATAGGCATAGCCAGGTTGAGTTCCGGCCTTCCGGCCGACAACACCCCTGTGGCGGGGGCCAATCCGATTTTGGTCGATCGAATGGCACCCGCCGCAGCTCGCGCGATAGGCCTCTGCGCCCCGCTTGACA
Organism: Erythrobacter sp.; assembly: GCA_013822695.1. Lineage (GTDB taxonomy): Bacteria > Pseudomonadota > Alphaproteobacteria > Sphingomonadales > Sphingomonadaceae > Erythrobacter. The sequence goes on from PNKW01000010.1 coordinate 46,607, forward strand.
TCGCCACCAGACGCACCTGACTGAGCGGCAAGGGGGAGGCCGAACACGCCAACGCCGGCGAGGGCGGCAACACCCGCAAGGAAAAGTGCCTCGATGACAGCGCGAGACCATGGCGCGCCCGCTTCGTGTTGGGGGCAGGGCGACGAAGCTGGGCGTGCCATGGTGAGAGCCTCATTCAAAAATGAAGGTTTTGGCGGGGATGGCCTGGCCGAGCACCGCAGTTGCGCCGGACCAATCAGCGGATCGCCGACATTGCATATGGCAATGGATACTCAAACGCGGCCGCGTTTTCGCGGGCTTTTTCACTGAGATTTGGGGTCAGCCCAAGCCATGCCCGGCGCCGTGCACAATCCGGTACGGAGTAGGCAAATGCGGGCGCAGCAACCAGCATGCTCGCCCCCAGCAGCGGCGCCCGGAAGGTCCGGACCATTCCCGATTGAACCATGCGTTCCTCCCATCCTCGCTTATGCCCGCCAGAAGGGGGCGGACGGGGGGGGGCGGACAGCCAGCGGAAGGTCGTAAGACCTTTGTCTGATGGGGCGGGGCGTGTAGCCTGATGTAAAAGCAGGCCGAGAATTAGGGAGAGTCGAGATGATCCACGCTGTCGAGCGGCCCCAGCCCCACACGCCCACGCATTGCACCCCCGAACAATATGCCGCGATGTATCGCGCCTCGGTGGAGACGCCCGATGCCTTCTGGCTGGAACAGGCGCAGCGGTTGGACTGGGCCAAGGCGCCCACGGTGGGCGGGGACTGGGCCTATGATCCGGTCGCGATCAAGTGGTTCGAGGACGGCGCATTGAACCTGTGCCACAACGCGGTCGACCGGCACCTCGCCGACCACGCCGACCGGACCGCCCTGATCTTCGAGCCCGATGATCCGGCGACCCCTTCGCGCAAGCTCACCTATGGCGAGCTCCACGCCGAAGTGGTGCGCATGGCCAATGCCTTGAAGAAGCTCGGCGTCACACGCGGCGAGCGGGTGACGATCTACATGCCGATGATCCTGGAAGGGGTGGTCGCGATGCTCGCCTGCGCAAGGCTGGGCGCGGTGCATTCGGTGGTGTTCGGCGGCTTCTCGCCCGAGGCACTGGCGGGCCGGATCGAGGATTGTGGCAGCCGCTTCGTCATCACCGCCGACGAGGGCCTGAGGAGCGGCAAGCACGTGCCGCTCAAAGCCAATGTCGACGCCGCGCTCGGCCTTGCCGCCCATGCGACCCATGTCGCAGGCGTGCTGGTGATCCCGCACACTGGCGGCGCGATTGCGATGGTGGAGGGCCGCGATCACTGGCTCGCCGATCTTGCCAGCGATGAGGATTGCCCCTGCGAGATCATGGGCGCGGAAGACCCGCTGTTCATCCTCTACACGAGCGGATCGACCGGCAAGCCCAAGGGCGTGCTCCACACCACCGGCGGCTACGGCGTGTGGACCGCGACGACCTTCCATTACATCTTCGACTACAGACAAGGCGAGGTGTTCTGGTGCACCGCCGATATCGGCTGGGTGACCGGGCACTCCTACGTCGTCTACGGCCCGCTGTTCAACGCCGCGACTGCGGTGGTGTTCGAAGGCGTGCCCAACTACCCCGATCACGGGCGGTTCTGGGACGTGGTAGACAAGCATCAGGTCAACATCATCTACACCGCCCCCACCGCGATCCGCGCGCTGATGCGGGAGGGCGACCATCACGTCACCAGCCGCAGCCGCGCCTCGCTGCGCCTGCTCGGGTCAGTCGGCGAGCCGATCAACCCGGAAGCCTGGCGCTGGTATTTCGATGTCGTGGGCGAGGGGCGCTGCCCGGTGATCGACACCTGGTGGCAGACCGAGACCGGCGGCTGCATGATCACCACGCTGCCCGGCGCGCACGACATGAAGCCCGGGAGCGCAGGCCTCCCCTTCTTCGGCATCCGCCCGCAACTGGTCGACAGCGAGGGCGGGGTGCTGGATGGCGCCGCCGAGGGCAACCTGTGCATCACGCATAGCTGGCCCGGGCAGGCGCGCACCGTGTATGGCGATCACGACCGCTTCGTGCAGACCTATTTCAGCACCTATGCCGGAAAGTACTTCACCGGCGACGGCTGCAAGCGCGACGCTGATGGATATTACTGGATCACCGGCCGCGTCGACGATGTCATCAACGTCTCGGGGCACCGCATGGGCACGGCGGAAGTGGAGAGCGCGCTGGTGCTCCACCCCCTTGTGGCCGAGGCTGCGGTGGTCGGATATCCGCACGACATCAAGGGGCAGGGCATCTATTGCTACGTCACCTTGAACGTAGGCGAAGAGGGCAGCGACGCTTTGCTGGCGGAATTGAAGGCCCACGTCCGCAAGGAAATCGGCCCCATCGCCACGCCCGACATCATCCACTTCACCGACGGGCTGCCCAAGACCCGCTCGGGCAAGATCATGCGCCGCATCCTGCGCAAGATCGCCGAGAACGAGTTCGGATCGCTCGGCGACACCTCGACCCTCGCCGACCCCTCGCTGGTCGAGCGGCTGATCGAAGGCCGTCAGAACGCTTGAGGCCATGACCACAAGGATCATCATCGCCGATGACCACCCGCTGTTCCGCAGCGCGCTGGCCCATGCGGTCGGCAAGGTGTGGGAAGGGGGCGCGATCATCGAGGCCAGCAGCGCCGCCGAAGCGCGCACGGCCTTGCAGGAGGGCGGCGCGGAGGCGCTGCTGCTGGACCTGCACATGGCCGATTCCTCGGGCCTCAGCGTGTTGATGGACCTGCGCCAGGATTACCCCGCGCTGCCCATCGTGATCGTCTCGGCCTCCGAGGAGCCGCGGGTCGCGGCGGCGGCGGCACAGCTTGGCGCGGCGGGGTTCATCCCCAAGTCGGCGAGCCTCGAGGCGATGCGCGAAGGCCTGGCGGCGGTGCGCGATGGCGATGCGTGGTTCCCCGAGGGCGCGGCAGGCGCAGACAATGATCTCGCCCGCATCGCCAGCCTGACGCCCGCCCAGCGGCGCATTCTGGCGGGCATCAGACAAGGCCTGCTCAACAAGCAGATCGCCTATGAGCTGTCGATCAGCGAGGCGACGGTGAAGGCGCATATCACCGCGATCCTGAGGAAGCTCGGGGTCGGCAGCCGGACGCAGGCGGTGCTGCTGGCGGCCAAGCTCGATGTCGATCAGCCGGTGGCGGATTCCGCGAGGGGCTGAGCCGCTCTGTCGCGGCCCTGCGCCAGCGCGGTCGCGATTAGCGCGCGCAGCGCGGCGGGCGTGGCGGGCTTGAGCAGGCGGTTGGCAAGCATGCGCGCGGCGGCCAATTCGGTCTCTTCCGAAGCCTCTGCCGTGAGCAGGATCGCAGGACAGCGCGTACCCCACGCCTCGCACAGCGCCGCGAAGGCCGCGTCGCCGCGCTCGGCATCGTCGAGGCGGTAGTCCATGATCGCAAGGTCGGGGGCTTGCGGCGCGGCAGCGAGGGCCTCGGCGAGGCTGGCGGCGGTCGTCACCTGGAGGCCCCAGCGGGCGAGCAGCGCGGCGGTTGCGGTAAGGGCGGCAGGGTCATTGTCGACCACCAGCACCCGCGCCTTGCCAAGGCCTGCCGTGCTGCGCTGCGGCACTGGCCTTGCCGCAGGCGCGGCCTCCCGCCGCAGCAACGGCATGGGAATCGCAAAGCGGCTGCCCTGGCCGGGGCGCGAGGTCGTTTCCACCTCCACCTCCAGCAGCCGCGCCGCGCGCCGGACGATGGCAAGGCCCAGCCCCAACCCTTCGCGGTCGGTCGATTCGCCGCGCTCGAACTCGCCGAAGATGCGCTCGATGTCTTCAGGCGCGATCCCCCGGCCGGTGTCATGGATGCAGATCACCGCCTCCGCGCCGCGCCGCCGCACCCCGATCAGCACGCCGCCCTTGGCGGTATAGCGCACCGCATTGCTGATGAGGTTGCGCAGCACGGCGGTCAGCAGTGCGCGGTCGGCCATCACCCAGACGCTCGTGCGCACGCGCCGCAGCCTGAGCCCCTTGGCCTGCGCTTGGAGGGTGAACTCGCGCGCCACGTCCTCGAACAGCTGGTCCAATGCCACCGGCTCGGGCGCGGGCACCACGCCGCCGCTGTCGAGTTTGGAGATCTCCAGCAAGACCCGGATCAGCCGGTCGGCCGCGACAATCGAGCCGTCGAGATCGGCCACCAGCCGTTCCAGCGCCGCCTGCCCGCTGACTTCCTCGCCCAAGGCCGAGGCGAACAGGCGTGCGGCGTTGAGCGGCTGGATCAGATCGTGGCTCGCGGCAGCGAGGAAGCGGGTCTTGGACTGCGTGGCTTGCGCCAGTAGCGCATTGGCCTCGGAAAGCTGGCGGGTCCGCTCGGCGACCTTGCTTTCCAGCGCCTGCTCGGCCCGGCGGTCGAGGGTGATGTCGGTATAGGACGTTGTATAGCCGCCGCCGGGCGTGGGTGCGCCGACGATCCGGAGCACGCGCCCGTCATGCTGCACCCGCTCGATCCGGTGCTCGGTCCCGGCGCGCATATAGGCGAGGCGGCGCTCGACCTGCTCTGCGATTTCGGTGTCGGACAGGTCTCCGCGGGCAAGGTTGAAGCGGATCAGATCGGCAATCGGCGTGCCGACGCTGACAAGGTGGTCGGGCAGGTCGAACAGCTGCTGGTAACGGCTGTTCCACGCCACCAGCCGCATCTCGCCATCGACCAGCGCGACGCCCTGATCGATCGATTCGATCGCGGTCTGGAGCAGCTCGGCGGAGAAAGACAGGCGGCGCTGGGTCTCGTCGAACATGGCGACCACTTCGGGCAGCGGGATCGGATCGCCGCCCGCCCATGATCCGACCAGCATCCGCGCAGAGGAGGTACCGATCACGCCCGAGATCACCCGCTCGGCCAGCTCGAGCACCGCCGCGCCCGCCGGGTCGCCGTTACGCATCTGGAGCGGCGCGAGCGCGGCATCGGCCCGCTCGCGCCCGACGAACTGCGCGAGCAGCGCGCGCACGTCGCCCACGCGCTTGGCGGTGGCGTGGCGGGGGAGCTCTCCGGGCATCGGTGTGCCCACGAAAGCCGCCGCCTGCGCCTGATCGAGCAGCGAGGGGCGCACCAGCGCCGAGACCAGCCAGTAGAGCGCGGTGTTGATCCCGAGGCTCAGCACCACGCCCGAGACCAGCGGATCGGGATGGATGCTGACCAGCGGCGCGGTGTCGCTCGCCGCGGGCCAGATCAGCAGCGCGAGCCACAGCGCAAAGCCGGTCGCAAGGCCCGTCAGCATTCCGGCGCGGTTGCCGTGCTGGCTCACCATGCCCAGCACCAGCCCCGGCGCGAATTGCGCGGCCGCGGCGAAGGCGAGGGTGCCCATGCCGGCAAGATCGGTGATGCCGGCAAAGCCGCGGTAGAAGGCATAGGCCGCCGCGAGTAGCGCGGCGATCACCAGCCGGCGGATCAGCAGCAGGCGGCCCGCGATGCGGCTGCGGTCGCCGCGCCCGGCCAACGCGCGGCGCAGCAGCAGCGGGGCGACCAGATCGTTGGTGACCATGATCGACAGCGCGACGCAGGCGACCACGATCATCCCCGTCGCCGCCGAAAAGCCGCCGAGGAACACCAGCACCGCCAGCCACGGCGCCTCGCGGGCGAGGGGGAGGGCCAGCACGATGGTGTCGGGATCGGTCCCCGCCGGGAGGAGCGCAAGGCCCGCGAGCACGATCGGCACGATGACCGCGGCGGTCAGCCCAAGATAGGCGGGCAGCACCCAGCGCATCGCGGGGGTGGCGCGCTCGCCCGGAGCCTCGATGAAGCTCATATGGAACTGGCGCGGCAGGCAGAGGATCGCGGATGCGGCGATCAGGGTGAGGACCGCAAAGCGCGCATCGAGCTGGCCCGGCGCGAGCAGCACCGGCGCGGCGGGAAGCGGTGCGCCGCCGCTCGTGGCCAGCCACCACACCGCCAAGGCGCCGACTGCCAGCAGCGCGGCGAGTTTGACGACCGCCTCCAGCGCGATGGTCAGCACCAGTCCCGCATTGTCCCCCGGCCGGTCGGCGCGGCGCGAGCCGAACAGGATCGCGAACAGCCCCATCAGTCCGGCCACGATCAGCACCAGCTCGTCCGCTGCCACTTGCGCGCGCAGGTCCGGGGCCATCATCAGCAGGGTCGTGCCCACCGATTGCAGCTGGAGCGCCATGTAGGGCAGCGTCCCCGCGCTGGCGATGACCGTGACCAGCGCGGCGAGGCTGGCGCTCTTGCCGTAGCGGGCGGACAGGAAGTCGGCGATCGAGGTCGAATGTTGCGCCTTGGCCTGCGCGAGGATCTTTTTGACCAGCCCAAAGCCCAGGGTGAAGACGAGGATCGGGCCGAGGTAGATCGCGAGATAGTCCAGACCTGCGGTTGCAGCGGTTCCCACCCCGCCGAAGAAGGTCCAGCTTGAACAATAGACCGCCAGGCTGAGGCCGTAGATTGCGCCAGCGTGCCTTTGGAGCCAGCCGCTCGCCGCGCCCTGCCGGTCGCGCCACGCGGCCAGCCAGAACAGCGCGCCCAGATAGAGTGTGGCGGCAGCCAGCGCCGCGCCCAGCATCATGACCCCATTCTCTCCCTCGGGTGGAAAGCTACCGCAACCGCGTCCACAAGCAAAGGGGCGGCGCCCTCGCGGACGCCGCCCCTCCTCGCGACCCCTGGGGGGTCAGTCGTCGATATTGCGGCGGAAGGTCTCGGGCAGGAACAGCAGCCCCGCCACCACTGTCAGCACGCAGATCCCGATCGGATACCACAGCCCGTAGTAGATATCCCCCGTCGCCGCGACCATCGCGAAGGCGGTGGTGGGCAGGAAGCCGCCGAACCAGCCATTGCCGATGTGGTAGGGCAGGCTCATCGCGGTGTAGCGGATGCGGGTGGGGAACAGCTCCACCAGCAGCGCGGCGATCGGGCCGTAGACCATCGTCACCAGCAGCACGAGGTAGGTCAGCACCGCGACCACCAGACCCGTGTTCATCGCGTCCGGATCGGCCTTGGCGGGGTATCCTGCAGCGGCGAGCGCGGCCTTCACCTCTTTCTGGAAGGCGTCGATCGCGGCCTTGCGCTCCTCGCCCGTCACCTTGGCCGGATCGGGCGCGCTGAAGGTGGCGGTGCCGATCTTGACCTGCGCGATCGCTCCCGCCTCTGCCCCGACATTGTTGTAGCTCACCGCGCTCTTGGCGAGGAAGGACTTGGCGATGTCGCAGCTCTTGGCATCGAACTTGTTCTTGCCGATGGGGTCGAACTGCACCGAGCATTCGTCATGGTTGACCACGACGCTCACCGGAGCCGCGACCTGCGCCTTTGCGAGCGCGGGATTGGCGGCCTCGGCCAAGAGGTGGAAGGCGGGGAAGTAGGTCACCGCCGCCAGCGCGCAGCCGGTGAGGATGATCTTCTTGCGCCCGATCCTGTCCGACAGCCAGCCGAAGAAGACGAAGAACGGCGTGCCGATGGCCAGCGCCACCGCGATCAGGATGTTGGTGGTCGCGCCATCAACCAGCAGCATCTTCTCGAGGAAGAACAGGGCGTAGAACTGCCCGGTGTACCACACCACCGCCTGCCCCGCGACCGCGCCGAGCAGCGCGATCAGCGCCCAGCGGCCGTTCTTCCAGTTGCCGAAGGCTTCCGAGATCGGCGCCTTGGAATTGGTGCCTTCCTCCTTCATCTTCTGGAAGACCGGGCTTTCCTGCAGCTGCATGCGGATCCACAGCGACACGCCGAGCAGCACTGCCGAGACGAGGAACGGCACACGCCAGCCCCATTCCTTGAAGGCCTCCTCGCCTACAGCCGTGCGCGTACCGATCACCACCAGCAGCGCGGCGAACAGGCCGAGCGTCGCGGTGGTCTGGATGAAGCTGGTATAGAGCCCGCGCTTGTTGTTGGGCGCGTGCTCGGCCACGTAGGTGGCAGCGCCGCCATATTCACCGCCCAGCGCAAGGCCCTGCAGCAGGCGTAGCGCCACCAGCATGATCGGGGCAGCCACGCCGATACTTGCATAGGAGGGCAGCATCCCCACGGTGAAGGTGGCAAGGCCCATCAGGCCCATCGTCACGAGGAAGGTGTATTTGCGCCCAACGAGGTCGCCCAGTCGCCCGAACACCAGCGCGCCGAAAGGCCGCACCGCGAAACCGGCGGCAAAGGCCGCCAGCGCGAAGATGAAGCCGGTGGTCTCGTTCACCCCGGAAAAGAACTGTGCCGAGATGATCGTGGCCAGGAGGCCGTAGAGGTAGAAGTCGTACCACTCGAACACTGTCCCCAGCGACGAGGCGAGGATGACACGCTTTTCGGTCCCCGTGGCCTCGTGGTGCTTGGGCAGGGCGCCATCATATGCCGTTGCCATTGTCTCTCTCCCGCTAGTGCGCCCGGCCTCCAGCGGCGATCATGCCGCATGTGCCGAGGCCTCGCAAACTCGCGCTTTCGGGCCTGCAGGGATAGCTAGACCTTGGTCGGATGGGGCGCGGGGCGCGGGCATGAAAAAAGCCGCCGGGGCGCGAACCCCGGCGACTTTCGAAAACCCGTGGCGGGAGCGATCAGCTCTCGCGGGTGCCCGACAGCGGCATCGCGCCGAAAGCGCCGGCGTTGACCGAGCCGGTCAGGGTGTCGCCATCGATGGTCGCTTCGCAATCGAGCGTCATCGGCATGGGGACGACCATGTTCATCTTCCACTTGATGGTGTTGCCCTCAATCGTGCCGCCGGCGATGTCCATCGAGCCGAGGCTGCCGATCAGCGAACCCGAGAAGGTGTCGCCATCGGGCACGACGGTGAGGGTGCCGGACTGGTCGCCCATCGGGCTTTTGACGGTGGTCTTGTAGGTACCTGCAACGGACATGATCCATCTCCTCCTTGTGATCCGGACCATCGCCCGGCTTGTGAGCTTCGCGCTATTTACACTGCTGTCAGCGCGCTTCAACTTTTTTGATGGCGTTCAGACCTCCCGCCCCACCTCCCCGCCCGGCCACCATAACATAGTGGTACTATTGGTGGCCGGGCGGGGAGGTGGGGCGGGAGGTTCGCCTAAGCAATAAAGCGCGCCGACGTGTTTCCGTTTGTCCTCAGAGCTTGTCGGCTTCAAGATATTCGACCGGCATGCCGAGGCCCGCAATCTGTTCGTCGATCTGCTTGCGGTCGCCCACCACCACGATCACGAGGTTCTCGCTGCCCAAATACTGGCGGGCGGCGGCGTCGATCTGCCCTGCGCCGACTGCGCGGTAGATCTCGGGCAGCTTGCGCTGATAATCGTTCGGGCGCCCGAGCAGCTGGTTGCCGAGCACCGCCCCGAGCACCTGCGCATTGGTTTCGAACCGGTTGGGCAGCCCGCGGATATTGCCTTCGGTGACCCGCTGGAGCTCGGTCGCATCGACACCGCGGGTGGCGGGGAAGGCTTCGAGGTTGCCGAGGATCGCCTTGATCGAATCCGCGGTGCGGTCCGACTGGACGGGCGTGAAGACGGTGAAGGCGCGCGGCCCCACGCCGCCGGTCAGCCCGCTGCGGATGCCGTAGGTCCAGCCCTTGTCCTCGCGCAGGTCCATGTTGAGGCGCGACAGGAAGCCGTCGCCGATCACCTCGTTGGCAAGGTCGAGCGCTTCCATCCCGCCCTGGTTGCCGCGCAGCGGCAGCACGCGGGCCGCGAGCAGCACGCTCTGCGGGCTGTTGGGGCGGTCGATCACCACCAGCCGCGGGCGGGCAGAGGGCACCGCGGCGTCGAGGTTCTTGGCCGGCTTGGCCCCGGCGGGCGCCTTCCAGTCGCCGAACGACTTTTCGAGCGCGGCGAGCAGATCGGGCATGGTGATGTCGCCGACCACGGTGATGCGGGCATTGTCCGGGCGCAACCAGCGGCTGTGCTCGGCGCGCAGCGTTTCGGGATCGAGCGCCGAGACGACCTCGGGCACGCCGCGCGCGCCGACATTGCCATAGGGGTGGTCGGGGCCGAACAGGATCGGGCCGATGGCGCGCTGGGCAAGGCCAAAGGGATTGGCCCGTTCCTGCGCGATGCCGGCAAGCTGCTGGTTCTTCACCCGCGCGACGTCCTCGGGCTTGAAGGCCGGATTGCGCACGATATCGGCCATCAGCGCCAGTGAGAGTGCGAGGTTGGCGGTCAGCGCGGTCAGCTGGACGCTGCTGCTGTCCGTGCCCGTGCCGGCAGAAATCGTCGCGCCGAGCCGCTCCTGCGCGATCGCGATCTGTTCGGCAGTGAGGGTGAGCGTGCCTTCGTCCAGCAGGCCCATCATCAGCGACTGGGTGCCGGCCTTGGCCGCCCCGTCGGCGGCGGTGCCCGCATCGAAGGTGATCGCCATCGTCACCTTGGGGACCGCGGTGCGCCGCGCGAGCGAGACCTCCATGCCGTTGGCAAGGCGTGCGGTCTCGACCGCCGGGAAAGTCAGCGCACCGACCGGCGCGACCGCCGGATATTCGCGCGGGGGGGCGGTGCGGGTGATGTCGATCGGGGTCTTGGGATCGGGGGTGATCGCGGCGGCGCTGCTCTCGTCGCCCCAACCGCCCATGGTCGCGCCGTCGAGTATGCGCTCGCCGGGCTCGATCACCAGCGTGTAGGCGGGTCGCCCGAGCCAGCGCCCTAGCGCCGCCTGCACCTGCGCGGGGGTCACGCGCGCGACTTCATCGAGCTGCTTGCGGTAGAAGCCCGGATCGCCGCTGTAGAGCAGCCCCTCGGCCAGCGTCGAACCCTTGCCGCCGAAGCCGCCGACCTGTTCGAGCACGTCGATCTGGCCCGAGACGATCTGCGTCGCGGCGCGGGTCAGTTCGTCCTGCGTCGGCCCGCGGGCGACCAGCTCGTCGATGATCGCGTTGAACTTCGCTTCGGCCACCGCCGGGTCGACCCCGGGCTTCACATCCATCTGCGCCTGCAGGAAGCTCAGCTGTTCGTGTTGCTGGGCAAAGGCGCTGACCGAGACTGCGACCTGATCGCCGCGCACCAGTGCATTGTCGAGCCGCGAGGAGGCAAGCCCGCCGAGCACCGAAAGCCCGGCGGCAAGCGGCACCGCGTCGGGATCATTGATCGCGGGGCCGGTCCAGCTGCGCATGATGCGGGTGACCGGCACCTGATCGGTGATGGTCTCGCGCTTCTCGGCAGCCAGCGTCACCGGCTGTGCTTCGGTCTTCACGACCTCGGGCCCGCGCGGGATCGCGCCGAACCAGCGTTCCACCATCGGGCGCGCGGTCTTGGCGTCGATATCGCCCGCCAGCACCAGCACGACGTTGTTGGGGCCGTAATTGTCGGTGAACCATTTGCGCACGTCGGGCAGGCTCGCCGCGTCGAGATCGGCCATCGAGCCGATGGTCGAATGGCGATAGGGGTGGCCGACTGGCAACAGGCCATCGGCGAGCTTGTACTGGACAAGGCCATAGGGCGCGTTGTCGCCCTGGCGCTTCTCGTTCTGGACAACGCCGCGTTGCTTATCGAGCTTGTCCTGCGTGACCGCGCCGAGCAGATAGCCCATACGGTCGCTCTCCATGAACAGCGCCAGATCAAGCGCGCCGGTGGGCACGGTCTCGACATAATTGGTGCGGTCATACCAGGTCGAACCATTGGTGCTGGTCGAGCCTGCGGCCTCGAGCGGGATGTCGAAATTCTCGACGTTCTCCGAACCACCGAACATCAGGTGTTCGAACAGGTGGGCAAAGCCGGTGCGCCCGCGCGGCTCGCTCTTGCTGCCGACGCGGTAATAGACGGTGACGCCGACGATCGGGCTCTTGCGGTCTTCATGGACGATGACGGTGAGGCCGTTTTCGAGCTGGAACTGCTCGTAGGGGATAGTCACCTGGCTCACCAACGTCGGCAGATCGGCAGTCTGCTGCTGGACGGCCGGGGTGGGGGCCGGAGCAGGTTGGGGTGCCGCGCTCTCGGCCAGCGAGGGGGTGAAGGGCGCCGCGAGCGCAAGGGCGAGCGCCGAGAGGCTGGCGGCAGCGAAACGGTGGGTCATGGGCAGGGGCTCCGGTGAGAGGATCGCTTGGAGAACTGGCGGGCGCGGGTCAACGCGCGTTGGTGACGGACTTGATGGTATGGCGCCGGCTGGCGACGCTCGCCAGCAGATCATCGCGCCAGAAATAGACGGGCTTCAGCCTGTGTTCGACGAACAGTGCCATCTGGTCGGTGTAATGCGGGCTTTGCGGCCGGGTGCTCGCCGCGCCGAAGGGCTGCACCGAGCGCGAGCTAACCTTTTGACCCGGCTGCCATTCGATCCACATGATGAAGCTGTCGCCGTGCTTGAGGCTGAGGCGCCCGTCATCGTCCACGTCCCAGGTGGTCGCGGCGCGCAGCGTGTCCGAGCCGCCATCGACCGGAAGGTCACGCTTGCCCTGTCTCAGCCGCACCAGATCGCCCAGCGGCGGGTCGAGCCGGCCGAAATGCGTCGTCAGGTGATCGGCTGCCGCTTCGAGCTTCTCGCGCACGTCGGGGAAGGGCTTGTTGTTGTAATCAGCCGCCATGAAGTCGCGGATCATCAGCATCGCGATGGCATCGGCGGCGCCCTTGCCGTCGGAGGTGAAGTCCCACGACAGCAACAGGTCGCGCGCCTTGGCGAGCTCGCCCTTGGCGGGCATGGCTTCCAGCGCCTCGAACAGCCGGGCGATATAGCCGTCCTGTTCGTAGCCGGTATCGTACTTGATCCGCTCCAGCGTCGCGCGGTCGAGCACGCCCGCCTCCGAAAGCAGCTTGTAGGCGCGCCATGAGCGGTTGGTCTGCTTGAGTTCAATCCCCAGCGTGGGCGAGAAGGCATCAGGGTCGAGATCGCTCCCGGCCCCGGCGGCGGTGAAGGGGGTGTTGTTCGAATTGTATAGCCACCCGCTCGCCGGGTTCACGATGCGCGGCAGGGCCTTGTAGTCGACCGCGCCCTCCCAGATCAGGTCCGAGCGATCGCCGGGGAGCACAGAGCGCCAGTCGGCCTTCACGCCTTCCGGGCGGTTCGGGATTGCAGCGTTGTAGACATAGGCGATGGTGCCGCTCTGGTCGGCATAGATGAAGTTGGTCGAGGGGATGGCGAGGCGCGACAGCTGCCCCTCCCACTCGGCGAAGGTCTTGGCCTTGTTGAGGCGGTAATAGGCGTCAAGCTGCTGCAATTGCCCGATCCCGCCATAGCGCACCGCAAAGGCGCCCTTGGCGTTGCGGATCACCGGGCCGTGAACCGAGCGAAGCACTTCCTTGCGGATCGGCAGCACGACGGGGCCCATCCTCACCGGCAGCGTCACCCATTCGCTTTCCAACTCGCGCCATTCGCCGTCGAGCTTGTAGCGGTTGCCGCCCTCGTCGAGTTCGAGCTGGTAGACGTCGATCATGTCGGGGGTGTTGACCGTGTTGGTCCACCCCAGATGCTCGTTGTGGCCGAGGAAGGGGAAGGGCGATCCGGGGAAATTCGCGCCCGCGAAATGCCAACCTTCGCCGCTTTCGACCACGAGTTCGTACCAAGCCACCCCGCCGCGCAGGGGCTGGTGCGAGTTGGAGACGAGCGTCGTCGTGCCGCCGCCCTTCTGGGGTGCGACCGCAAAGGCGTTGGAGCCGAGGGCTTCCGCATCCTCGCCCAGCGGCAGCACCAGGCTGCGGGCCTGCTTGGGCGCGGCGGCAGGCGCAGGCGCGGCGGCCTCCAGCGGCGGGCGGGGGAAGCCGGGGAGGTCGGGGCCATGCTCCCGGCGCAGATCCTCGCCCGCTACCAGCGGGCCGATCACGCCGTCCAATCCGAAGAAGAACGGCTGGCGCAGCGCGAAGCCCGCCGCGACGTCGATCCCGGCGACGGGGAAAAGGTTGGCGAGCTTCAGCTCGTCCGGGTGTTCTTCGGCATATTGGTTGAGGCCCGCCGCATAGGCCTCGAACAGCGCGCGGGTATCGGCGGGGAGCCCAGGATATTCCCGCTCCGCCGTGCCGCGCGCGTCGATCAGGTGGTAGACGTAATCAACCTTCGCGCCGTCCTCACCCGCGATTGCGCCATAGCGCCCGCGCGCCATGGCGACCACGTCCTGAAGGGTGAAGAAATCATCCTCGGCATGGGCGATGGCGACGCCATAGGCGGTATCGGCATCGGTCTTGCCGGTGATGTGGGGCACGCCCCATTCGTCGCGGATGATCTCGGCCGCGTAGGTGCGCTCGGACGCCGGAGGCGCCGCGCTCGCCATCATCACCGGCTCCCAGGTGACGAGCACCGCGAAGGCGAGCACGATCAGCACCACAAGCGCAAAACCGCCGCGCTTTACCCAGGTCATGACGGATTTCTCTCCCAAATCGCGTGGGTCTTCCATCGCTTGGGCAAGGGTCGAGGTCAAGCAGCGACGCGCCCTCTTGCCTTGCGGGGCGAATGAACCCACCTATCCAAGTAATACACCTCGCCTGCGGGACAATTTGCGGGCGGGGGCTTGTGTTGCCAATGTGCAACACTATCTGCTGGCGGTACATTTGGAGGGTTTGGACCACCATGAATCTCGAAAAATTCACCGACCGCGCGAAGGGCTTCCTGCAGGCCGCGCAGACTGTCGCGATCCGCCTCAATCACCAGCGCATCACCCCGCTGCACATCGCCAAGGCCCTGCTGGAGGACAGCGAGGGCATGGCCGCCGGGCTGATCCAGCGCGCGGGCGGGCAGGCGCCGCTGGCGGCGACCGCAGTGGACGCTGGGCTTTCCAAGATACCGGCAGTGACGGGCGGCGGTGCGCAGGCGACCCCGGGGCTCGACAATGATGCGGTGCGCCTGCTCGATACCGCCGAGCAGATCGCCGACAAGGCGGGGGACAGCTACGTGACGGTCGAGCGGATGCTGACCGCGCTCGCGCTCGCGCCGGGCGCGGCGGGCGAGGCGCTGAAGGCCGCGGGCGTCACGCCGCAGAGCCTCAACACCGCCATCGAGCAATTGCGCGGCGGCAAGAAGGCCGACAGCGCCGGGGCCGAGAACACTTACGACGCGATGCAAAAGTTCGCCCGCGACCTCACCAAGGCGGCGCGTGACGGCAAGCTCGATCCGGTCATCGGCCGCGACGAGGAAATCCGTCGCACGATCCAGATTCTCGCCCGCCGCACCAAGAACAACCCCGCGCTGATCGGCGAGCCCGGCACCGGCAAGACCGCGATTGCCGAGGGCCTTGCGCTGCGCATCGCCAATGGCGACGTGCCCGACAGCCTCAAGGGCCGCACCCTCATGAGCCTCGACATGGGCGCACTGATCGCGGGCGCGAAATATCGCGGCGAGTTCGAGGAACGACTGAAATCGGTGCTCGACGAGGTGAAGCATGCCGAGGGCCAGATCATCCTGTTCATCGATGAAATGCACACCCTGATCGGAGCGGGCGCGAGCGAAGGCTCGATGGATGCCTCGAACCTGCTGAAACCCGCGCTCAGCCGCGGCGAACTCCACTGCATCGGCGCGACCACGCTCGACGAGTACCAGAAGTATGTCGAGAAGGACCCCGCACTCCAGCGGCGCTTCCAGCCGGTGTTCATCGCCGAGCCGACGGTGGAAGACACGATCTCGATCCTGCGCGGCATCAAGGACAAGTACGAGCTGCACCACGGCGTGCGCATCACCGACGGCGCGATTGTCGCGGCCGCCAAGCTATCCGACCGCTATATCCAGAACCGCTTCCTCCCCGATAAGGCGATCGACCTGATGGACGAAGCCGCGAGCCGCATCCGCATGGAGGTGGAGAGCAAGCCCGAGGAGATCGAGGCGCTCGACCGGCGGATCATCCAGCTGAAGATCGAGGAACAGGCGCTCCAGAAAGAGACCGACGCCAATTCCAAGGACCGCCTCGTCGCCTTGCGTGAGGAGCTTGCGAACCTCGAACAGCAATCGGCCGAACTCACCACCCGCTGGCAGAACGAGCGCGACAAGATCGAGGCCGAGGGCAAGATCAAGGAAGCGCTCGATGCCGCGCGGCTCGAGCTGGAGCAGGCCCAGCGCGAGGGCGACCTCGCCAAGGCCGGGGAGCTCTCCTACGGGCGCATCCCCCAGCTCGAAAAGCAGCTCGCCGAAGCGCAAGGGCAGGCCGCCAACGCCATGCTGCGCGAGGAGGTGACCGAGGAGGATATCGCCGGCGTCGTCAGCCGCTGGACGGGGGTTCCGGTCGACAAGATGATGGCGGGCGAGCGCGAGAAGCTGCTGGCGATGGAGACCATCCTCGGCAAGCGGGTGATCGGCCAGTCGCAGGCAATCGAGGCGGTCTCCAAAGCCGTCCGCCGCGCGCGTGCGGGCCTTCAGGACCCGGGGCGACCCTTGGGCTCCTTCCTGTTCCTCGGCCCCACGGGCGTCGGCAAGACCGAGCTCACCAAGGCGCTCGCCGGGTTCCTGTTCGACGATGACAGCGCGATGGTGCGCATCGACATGAGCGAATTCATGGAGAAGCACGCCGTCGCCCGGCTGATCGGTGCGCCTCCGGGCTATGTCGGCTATGAGGAGGGCGGGGTGCTGACCGAAGCCGTGCGCCGCCGCCCCTATCAGGTGGTGCTGTTCGACGAGGTCGAGAAGGCGCATTCCGACGTGTTCAACGTGCTGCTGCAGGTGCTC
>PNKW01000011.1 GCA_013822695.1 Erythrobacter sp.
GTTCAAGCGGGTATTCGTCATAGGTTTTTCCGTGAAGCTCCCTGCCGGTAGCCTTCTTGTTGCGACCGCCCCACTGCTTGAAGAAGAATGCAACGTCATCACGTCGGCAGATTTCGTAGAGCCTCTCGACCCATTCTTCTTCCATCAGCCGAGCGCGAGGCCCGGACTCGCCGCCAACAATTGCCCAATGAATGCCACGCAAATCGACCTCGTTGATCGGACCAATCAAGGGTTCGAACGAGATGAAAAGCGTAGCGCGCTTGATCGTCCGCAGGTGAGCGATCCGATCGATGACCTCGTCGCTCTCGACAGACGTTCCAACCCAAATGTGGGTTTGCGGGACCAGCACGCCAAGCTCGAAAAGGTCCGCCATCCGGTCTGGCCGCTTCGTCAGAACCTGAAAGTGGTGCTGAGGGCAGGCAACCATCACGTCCCAGACGCGCTTGATGAACGCATCAGGCACGTCCGAGTGGAATAGGTCGGACATGGAATTAACGAAGATACGCTTGGGCTTCCGCCATTCTAAGGGAGCGGAAAGGCTGCCTTCGTCTAGGTTGACCTTGCCGGTCCAGACGTATCGGCCACCGCTCTTCCGGGTCGTGCCGAGATATTTCGGGTGGCTCATGGCTTCGAGACGCGCCGCCATGCGCATTGCATAGCAGTTGGTGCAACCGCCCGAAGCGATGCTGCAACCGGCGACCGGATTCCACGTGACGTCGGTCCACTCGATCTCTGAGGTTCCGGCCATCAGGCGTTCCTTAGAATGTGATTGGCAATTCTCATGGCCGCCTCATGTGCAGGTCGGCTCGGATTTGCACAAGCGAACATCAACGAGAAATCATGCCTCTTTCCGCGCCCAAGCGGTAGGACGGTGTCAGCCACACCACCCTTAAAAACGCCTGACAAATGCTCCCTGAACATCTCAGAGAACTGCTTTGCCTTTGCGTTCTTTTCCAGCCGCTCGTCGACGCCGCCGAACAAATCTTGCGGCATTTCGACCTTACGAACTGCTTCGGTCCGCCACGCCTGAGAGCCCCACAAGACATCGATCCTTTGGGCACCAGGCAAGAAACTTCCATCGTTCTTAATCTGGCGCGACATACCGTCGACAGGCACTAGATACCACAAGTCCACTTTCTCGGTAGATGCCAGATCACATATCGTCTCCCATTCGACACTCAGTCCGAACGGATCGAGAAAGACGACAGCACGATCTGACTTGTTTCTCTTTATGCCCTGACAAAATTCCCGCAATTTTTCATTCGCGTCACCCGGCCATACTTCATAATTTCGATCGGGGAATTTGGCACATACCTCGCTCAAAGATTTGATGTTTTTCTCGGCCTTTTCGATAAAGAGATATTTATCGAAGGGCGGGTCAACACTGAGAGCCCTCAGCGGTGAACCTTCGACCATGTCTGAAGTAGGAAATAGCGCAGGATCGCTGTCTAGAAGGTCAGCCTTCGAAGTAGACCCGCCTGATCCGGCAAACCCGTCCACATAAAACAGCCGAAATCGCTGCTTTTTCATAACAGTCACGTATGCTGACAGGTATTTCGCCACCACATCAAGCTTTCGCCGAGTGTGCTCGCCACCAAATCCTTGTTGAAACTCGCTCATGAGCGCCCCCGTCAGATTGGGAACAAATACCGAACTTCTTGGAAGTTTCAAGTAAATTCAAAGCGACTTGGTCGACTCCCTCGCTTTACCCTCTGCGCCTCCACGTGAAACCCTGCCTTAGTGCGGGCGCGCGCCAACGCTTCGGATCATCCGCACCTGCCTCTCCACCGGCTGCGCCCGCCCCCTCGTGCCGGGGCGGATACCTAGCTCGCCCCTCCACCATGCTGCGCATGGTCCCCCTCCCCTGCAGGGGAGGACACCCGCTTACCATTTACGCCCCCCGCCCCATTCGGCTAGGCTCGCCCCATGCCCCCCATAACCATTCTGATCGACGCCGATGCCTGTCCGGTGAAGGACGAGATCTATCGCGTCGCGGAACGCTACCGCGCCGAGGTTCGGGTGGTCAGCAACGCCCCTTTCCGCATTCCCGAAAGCCCGCGGGTGAAGCGCGTGGTGGTCTCGGACAGCTTCGATGCGGCGGATGACTGGATCGCCGAGGCTGCGGAGGCTCTGCCCAAGGGCAGTTGCGTGGTCGTCACCGGCGACATCCTGCTCGCCGAGCGGTGCCTGAAAGCGGGCGCGCGGGTGCTGGGGCACAAGGGCGAGGAATTCACCCCCGCCAGCATCGGCAGCGCAATCGCCACCCGCGCGATCATGGCCGACCTGCGCGCCGGGATGGACGGGGTCGGAGGCGGCCCCGCGCCCTTCAACAAGGCGGACCGCTCGCGCTTCCTGCAGGCGCTCGACCGGGTGATGGTGGGGATGGGGCGCTAGGGCGCGCGCCCTCACCTATTGCGGCTTGCGCAGCGTCAGCTTGATCTCGGTCACCGCCCCGGGGGAGTAGAGGTCGCTCACGCCGACCGCGGTCCAGGTCGGGAAGGGGGCCTTAATGTAGCGGCTCTTGACCGGCAGCAGCGCCTCGACCTGGGCGGCGACCGGGCCCTTGTGGAAGGTGTCGAACACCAGCACGTCGTCCCACGTCGCGCCCAGCCGCTTGATGATCGCATCGAGCCGGGCGAAGGCGCGCTCGTAGCCGGGGGTGAGGCTGTCCTCGCCCGGCGCGGGGCCCGCGACCACGCCCGAGAGGTGGATGGTATCGCCATGCACCACCGCGTCGGAGAAGCCGTAGGTCTCCTGGAAGGCGCGGCCCTCGGCGCTTTCTGGCATGAGGGTCTCTTTGGGCTCGCCGGCGTGCGCTGCGGCGGCGGCGGTCAGCGCGAAGGCGATCGCGGCGGCGCGGATGGTGGCGTGGTGCATGCTCTGTCCTCCCCTATGGAGGGAGGAAGGTACCCACCCCCAACCCCTCCCGCAAGCGGGAGGGGAGCCAGGGTGCCTCAATCGTGCTCGCGGTTGCCCGCGCCGACATAGAGCTGGCGGCCGACCTCGTGATACTTGGCGCTCATCTCGGCCATGCCCTTCTCGGCTTCGGCCTCGCCCGCGACGAAGGTTTCGATCCCGGCGTTCTGCTTGGCGGCGAAGTCGCGCACTTCCTGTGTGATCTTCATCGAGCAGAATTTCGGCCCGCACATCGAGCAGAAATGCGCCGACTTCGCGCCTTCGGCCGGGAGCGTCTGGTCGTGGTATTGCTCGGCGGTGTCGGGGTCGAGGCTCAAGTTGAACTGGTCGCGCCAGCGGAATTCGAAGCGCGCCTTGGACAGCGCATCGTCGCGCACCTGTGCGGCCGGGTGGCCCTTGGCGAGATCGGCGGCGTGGGCGGCCAGCTTGTAGGTGACCACGCCGACCTTCACATCGTCGCGGTCAGGCAGGCCCAGATGCTCCTTGGGGGTGACGTAGCAGAGCATCGCCGTGCCGTACCACCCGATCTGCGCCGCGCCGATGCCGCTGGTGATGTGGTCGTAGCCGGGCGCGATATCGGTGACGAGCGGGCCCAAGGTGTAGAACGGCGCCTCGCCGCAGGCCTCCAATTGCTTTTCCATGTTCTGCTTGATCTTGTGCATCGGCACGTGGCCGGGGCCTTCGATCATCACCTGCACGTCCTCAGCCCAGGCGCGCTTGGTGAGTTCGCCCAGCGTGTAAAGCTCGGCGAACTGCGCTTCGTCGTTGGCGTCGCGGATGCTGCCGGGGCGCAGGCCGTCGCCGAGCGAATAGGCGATGTCATAGGCCTTCATGATCTCGGTGATCTCGTCGAAGTGCTCGTAGAGGAAGCTCTCCTTGTGGTGGGCGAGGCACCACTTGGCCATGATCGAGCCGCCGCGGCTGACGATCCCGGTGACGCGCTTGGCGGTCAAGGGGATGTAGGGCAGGCGCACCCCGGCGTGGATGGTGAAATAGTCGACGCCCTGTTCGGCCTGTTCGATCAGGGTGTCGCGGAAGATTTCCCAGGTGAGTTCCTCGGCGATGCCGCCGACCTTCTCGAGCGCCTGATAGATCGGCACGGTGCCGACCGGGACGGCCGAGTTGCGGATGATCCATTCGCGGGTGTCGTGGATGTTGCGGCCCGTGGAGAGGTCCATGATCGTGTCCGCGCCCCAGCGGGTCGCCCACACCATCTTGTCGACTTCGCTCGCCACGTCGGACGCCACTGCGGAGTTGCCGATATTCGCGTTGATCTTGACGAGGAAATTGCGCCCGATCGCCATCGGCTCGCTTTCGGGGTGGTTGATGTTGGAGGGGATGATCGCCCGCCCGCGCGCGACTTCGCTGCGGACGAATTCCGGCGTGATGACATCGGGAATCTCCGCGCCCCAGCTTTCGCCGTCGCGCACCAGATCGGCAGCGATCTCGCGCCCCAAGTTCTCGCGCTCGGCGACATATTCCATCTCGGGGGTGATGATGCCGCGGCGGGCATAGTGCATCTGGCTGACGTTCATCCCCGGTTTGGCGCGCAGCGGGCGCTTGACCGCGTTCGGGAACTGCGGGACGCCGCCCGAACGGTCGGGGCCGAGCTGGCCGTTGTCCTCGGGCTTAACCTCGCGCCCGTCGTACGCCTCGACATCGCCGCGCGCCATGATCCACTCGCGGCGCAGCTGCGGCAGGCCGGCGTTGATGTCGATCTGCGCGTCGGGGTCGGTATAGGGGCCCGAGGTGTCGTAGACCCGCACCGAAGGTTCTCCGCCCTCAAGATCGATCTCGCGCATGGCGACGCGGATGCCCGATCCGGTGCGCGCGCCGACATGGACCTTGCGGCTGCCGCGAATGGGCCCGGTGGTGACGCCGATTTCGACGGGGCTGTTGATGTCGGCCATCTTACTTGTCCTTGATCTGGAGATTGATGTTCTTGATCGCCCAGCCGAGCATGTCGACGAGGCGGCGCTCCTGCTTGGCGTAATCGAATTCGCCATGCGGCCAATCGGGATGCGACATTTCCTTGGCGCGCAGCTGTGCGAGGGTGCCGGCAAGCTGCGCAGCGGCGATCAGGATGGCATCGTCGGATGGCTTGAAGTCGGCCATGCTGCTCTCTCTCCTCATGACGGATGGAGCGCGGGCGCATTGGTGCGATGACCAGCCCACTCCCTCCGCCGATGCTAATCGGTTCAGGTTCGACGGGTCGTGGGGTGCTTACACCCACCTCTCAGCCTCAGCAGGCTCCCCGGGGATGAAATGGGATTAGAGGGATTCGGCAGGGGTGTCGAGAGGCGCCTTGCCTATGGCTTGCCCGCCTTCGCGAGCAGCGCCAGGGCTGCGGCAAGCGCGGGGTCCGACCCGTCGCTCGCACTTTCGGCCGAGGCCAACACCATGCGCGGCTGCCAATCCTCGCGCGGCGTACCGTCGGCGGCATGGAGGCTGTCCCAAGCGAAATTAAGCTCCAGACAGCCATTGGCGGTCGTGTTGGTGTTAAGCGTGCCGAGCAGATCGGCGAGCGGCGCGCCGATGGTGGGGACGCCGGCCGTGCGGTCGAACGCCATCGCGAGCGCCTCGCCGACGCTGCCGGTCCAGCGTCCGGCGAGCACCACCACGGGGCGATCCCACCGCGGCCCGCGCGGGAAGACATATTCGGCATATTGCCGGGGCACGCCGAACACCGCAGCTTCGAAGGCGTTGCGGTGCACCTGATAGACCGCCTGCTCAGCCACGAAATGGCCGAGGATCGCCCGCGCCACCGTGGTGTTGCCGCCGCCGGGCGTGTCGCGCAGATCGACGATCAGCCCACGCGCGCCATCAAGACCGGCGAGCGCCGCATCGAAGGCCGCGATCACTCCATTGTCGCCGAGCGAATTGTGGAACCGGATGCGCGCGATCCCGCCGTGATCGATCACGCTGAAGGGGCCGGCGGGCCGGGGGGCGAAGCTCTGTTGCGCGGCGGGCAGATCGATCCGCCGTGCACGGCCCGCTTCGCTGAAGGCAAAACGGCGCGCCTTGCCCAGCCGCCCGGTGATCACCACGTTGACGCCATATTCGAGCTGCGCCGCGTCGGGATCGGGCGCAACCGGGCGCAGCGCCTCTCGCGCCAGATCGGCGAGCGGACGACCATCCATCTCGAGCAGTTCCCAGCCCGGCCGCAGCCCTTGCCTGAAAGCGGCGCTGTCGGGGCGAACGTCGGCAACCACCCATGCCTCGCCCCGGCGCTCGATCCAGAAATCGGATGATGAGGGGATCCACGCGCGCTCCGGCGTGGCGGCCGGGCGGACGTGGAAATGTCCGTCGCGAAAGGCATAGCCGAGCGCTTCGGCGATGGTGCCAAGCTGCGCGGTGGTCGCCACGTCGGCCCCGCTCGCGCCTGCCACTACCAGCAGCGCGTCGGGATCGGCAACCCGGCCAAGATAGGCGTAGTTCTGGCGCAGGATGGTCGCGACTTCGGGCCATGCCGCATCGCTGGCAGCCCAAGCGTCGCAGGCTGCCTGATCAGTCTGCGCGGCGGCGATTGTCGGGGCGAAAGCGAGGGCGGCCGCGATGGCGCGACATGCGGTGCTCGGTGTCGTCACGATAATGCCCCCTTGCAAAGCCGGACCGTGATTGCCGGCCTCGCAATTTGAGCGCAATCAGTCGTCTTTGGCCACCCCCAACAGCGCCACCGCCAGCAGCAGCGTCGCCAGCACGCCCGTGCCGCCAGCCAGCGGGACACCCGCGATGAGGTCGCCCCCGGCGATGATCTTCCCGCCGTTGGCGATCATGGCGAGGGTGCCGACCAGCGCGGTTGCTCCGCCTAGCAGCTTGGCTCCGGCCGATGTCCGCGACAGACCCACCAGCAGCGCGGCGAAGCCCAGCAGCAGCTTGGCGGCGTTGTAGACGAAGAACGAAAAGTCGACGATCGCGCCCGCGAGCGGGGCGAGCGCCGGGTCGGCCTTGGCGGCATCGCCGAAGGGGCCGAACAGCGTCAGCCCGACGCCGACCTGCACCACGTTGAGCGCGGCACTGAAGGCGATGGCCGAGAACACCAGCGTCAGATCCCTGGACTTGACCATCGCTGCCCCGGCGAGCGCGGCGAGGAGCGCGAACAGCACGCCCTCGCTCCCCCACAAGAGCTGACGCGGCACGTCCAGCTTGGCGATGTAGAGCGCGGTGTAGACGCTCTGCGAAACGGCAGCGATCAGCAGCAGCGCGGCGACGGCACGGATGGTGCCCTGGTGGGTGACAGGCATGAAAAGGTGACCCCTCGTGAACGTGACGGTGTGTGGCAACAGGTTCGCCCCCGCGCGCGGTCAGGTTACAGGCGGGGCGGAGCGCGGGATTTCAGATTGTGCGCGCCGCGCGCCCAGCCGCAGGACCCAGCGGTTGGCGGGCTTCTCGAACCGGACATAGGACATCCAGCCCACAGTGCAGGCAACCAGCAGGAAGCCAGCGAAGAATAGCGGGCTCGCGCGCGCCTCGGCGGCGATGCCCAGCCGGTGGAGCACGATCAGCGCCGCGAGCTGCAAGGGCACGTGCCACAGGTAGATGCCGTAAGTGCTGTCGCCGATGAAGGCGAGCGCCCGCGCCTTCGCGCCCGCCTTGTGCAGATCGATGATCGCCGCGCAGCCCACCAGCCCGATCGCGACCGGCACCAGCAGGTTGCTCACCCTGAGATCGGCCGAGAGCATCACCATTGCCGCGCCCCCCGCTGCCGCCAGCGCGACCACGATCGCCAGATCGCGCACCGGCCGCGCATGGTGCCCGGCAATCTGGTAGAGCGCGCAGCCGATGAAGAAATACTGGACGCATTGCCAGATCAGGTCCTCGCCCAGCCCCAGCTTGAGCATCACCCCCGCCCCCGCCACCAGCGCGAGCGGGCCCAGCATGCCGCGCTTCAGCAGGTGCGGGGCGACCAGCCAGAACAGCATGTAAACCAGCACCTCGACCGAGACCGACCAGATCGGGCCGTTGAAGGAGAAGCCGCTCTCCAGCCCCCAGTTGGAGGCGAAGACCAGTTGCAGCGCGAAGTGGTAGGGATCGTTGTACTGATAGATCAGGTTGCTGCCGACCAGCGCGGTGGCCGCCAGCTGGAGCAGCGCGACGATCAGCAGCGTCACGAAATGGAGCGGATAGAGCCGCGCGAAGCGGCGCAGCACGAAGTCGCGGCCCGCCGTGCGCTGGCCCGCATAGACCTTGGCGAAGACGAAGCCCGAAATCACCCAGAACACCTGCACCGCACCGTTGCCGAACAGGTAGATCGGCCAGAGCAGGTCATAGAAGGGAAACTGGTTGGCAAGCGCCGGCACGTTGATTTCGAAAAGGCCGGGGTCGTAGAAGAAATGCTTGTAGTGGTAGACAAGCACCGCAATCGCCGCGAACCCGCGTAGCACGTCGACCGCATGGAAATGCGCGGGCCGGTAGGGCTGCGGGCAAGCAGGTGCCTCGGTCACTGCGGCGATCACGACGGGGCGGCGCAGCCTATTCGATCACCCGCCCGCGCACCATGACGAAGTCGACCTTCTCGAGCACGCTCACGTCCTTCAGCGGGTTGCCCTGAACCGCGATGATATCGGCCGAAAAGCCCGGAGCGAGGCGGCCGATCTGGCTTTCCATCCCCAGCACCTTGGCCGCGACCGTGGTGGCGCTGGCGAGCGCCTCGCGGTCGGACATGCCCTGCTTGCGCATCAGCGCCAGTTCCTCGGCGTTGCGGCCATGCTGGTAGACGCCGGCATCGGTCCCGAAGGCGACGGTGACGCCATATTGGCGCGCGCGGCTCACGAGGCTGGCCATCAGCGGCTGGACCGCGCGGATCTTGTTCTCGACCACCGGGGTATAGACGCCCTTGCCGAGCCCTTCCGAGACGCCTTCCAGCGCCATCAGCGTCGGCACCAGCACCACGCCGCGATCCCGCATCGCCTTCGCCGCCGCCTCGTCGAGATAGGTGCCGTGCTCGATGGTGTCGATCCCGGCCTCAGCCGCCTGCTGGATGCCGCGCGCGCCATGGGCGTGGGCCATGACCTTGAGGCCGAGGCTGTGCGCGGTGTCGGCGATCGCCTTCATTTCTTCGGGGGTGAAATGCGCCTCAAGCCCCCGGCCCTGCTGGCTGAGGACGCCGCCGGTCGCGGTGATCTTGATGATGTCCGCGCCGTTCTGGCTGGCGAGCCGCACCTTGGCCGCGCACTCGACCGCGCCGGTGCAGTTGAAGCCGGTGTCGAGCAATTCGTTGACCTCGGGGCGGAAGCCGTTGGTGTCGGCGTGGCCGCCGATGATCGAGAGCGCGGGGCCGGCGGCGATGATGCGCGGGCCCGGAATGATGCCCTCGGCGGTGCCGCGCCGCAGCGAGAAGGCGGTCTCTTGTCCGCTCCCCGCCTCGCGCACCGTGGTAAAGCCCGCGAGCGCGGTAATCCGCGCGTTCTTGGCACCCACGACCACGCCCCATTCGTCAGGCTCGGTCGCCTCCTTCCAGAAGTCCCCGCCCGGATCGCCGGTGAGGTGGGTGTGGAGATCGATCAGGCCGGGGAGCACGGTCTTGGTCGAAAGGTCGATCTCGCGGTCGGCGATCACCGAACCGTGGCCGGGGTTGATCGCGGTGATCTTGCCATCGGTGACGATGATCGTCGCCGGGCCGCTCGCCTCGCCCGAAGCATCGGTGATGACGCTCCCGGCCCGGATCGCGATGGTTTCGGCGGCGAGCGGCCCTGCGGCGAGCGCCAGCAGGGCGGCGCCTGCGCAAAGAGCCTTGCGGAACGGGTGCATCATGTCTCTCCCCTTGTGTTGCAGCGGGGAGTGATGGCGCGCCCGCAGCCCCAAGGCAAGAGCGGGCGCGCTTCAGAACGTGAAGGCGACCCCGCCGCCAAGGATGAACTGGTTCGCATCACCGCGCACCGAAGTGTAGGGCGTGTCCGCCCCGTCGCCCAGCAGCCGCGAATAGCCGCCCACCCCGGTCAGCGACCAGCCGCCGTTCAGCGGGTTGCGGTCGAGATCATAGGCGAGGATCGCGGTCGTGCCGATGCGGTTCACCCCGCCGTCCGCCCGGAACTGCGCAAGGCCGGTGGCAGCGCTCTGGGCCGGGGTGACGCTGAAGTAGAAGTCGGCAAAGCGGTCGGTGACGATCTCCATGCTCGCCTGCGCCTGCAAGGTAAAGGCCTTGCCGACGAGCGCGCGGTAGCCGACCTGCGGCTCGATCACCCAGCCCTCGTGCGCGCCGAGCACGTCGCGGCGGGCCTGCACGCCGATGCTGAGCTGGTCGAAGGGCTTGACCACATTGGGGATCGAGACCGCGACATTCGCCCCCACCTCGAGCGCCGCGTCGAGCTCGCCCGCGCGCGCCACGACCTCGTCGGAAATGCGGTTGTTGCGATCATTGCGGAAGCGGAAGGCCGGGCCGAAGGCGATGCGCGCGCGCTTTCTCGGCGCGAGGCCGGGCTTGCCGGGGTTGAGATCGAGCACGAAGCCCGGCCCGTTGGGGCTGATCCCGACCCCGCCCACGCGCCCCGCGATCAGCGGCAGGGGGAAGGCGATGTAATCATTGGAACCCGCATAGCTCGGCACCAACCCGGCGCCGAGGCCGATGGTCGCCCAGGTCTCGTCGAACACCGGCTTGGTAAAGGCGAAGGGTGGGGGAGCGGGGGGCGCAGGGGCGGGTTCGGGCGGCGGCTGGGGCTGCTCTTCCGCAGCGCCGGCCTCAGCCTCGGCATTCTCCGCGGCGAGCGCGGGCGCGGCGCCCAGCGCGAGGGCGAGCGTCAAAGGCGCAAGCGAAAGGCAGCTCTTCATGATGGTGCGATCCTTGAGAGGGTGTGACTAGCGCAACGCGGGCGGCCTCCAATGTTTCCGCGTAACGTTGCAACATTCCAATCATCGCGCGATTCCCGCATTCGATTGCCCATCGCCCCGGCCTCGCCTAGGGCAATGCGCGATGGTCGATTCCACTCCCGCCAGCCCCGCGCCCGAGGAGCACGCGCATGACGTGATCATCGTCGGCGGCGGGCTCGCCGGCGGATTGATCGCGCTCGCGCTGCACCGCCATGCGCCCGGCTGCCGCTTCCTCGTGATCGAGGCCGGGCGTACGCTGGGCGGCCACCACCGCTGGAGCTGGTTCGAAACCGACATCCCCGAAAGCGAACGCGCGCTGATGGCGGGCTTCCACCTCAACGGCTGGGACGAAGGCTACGATATCACCTTCCCCGGCCTCGGCCGCACGCTGCCGACCTCCTACCGCTCGCTCGCCAGCGCCGAATTCCACCGCGCGCTGACGGAAGAACTGCCTGCCGAGCGCGTGCTGCTGGAGACCAGGGCCGCCAGTCTCGACGCGGGCGGCGTGACGCTGGCGGACGGCACGCGAATGGCGGCCAAGCGCGTAATCGACTGCCGCCCGTTCCGATCCTCGCAGCATCTCGCGGGCGGCTGGCAGGTGTTCCTCGGCCAGCACTTCAAGTGCGAGACGCCCCACGGCCTCACCCGCCCCGTGATCATGGATGCGAGCGTCGCCCAGATCGCCCCCCACGGCAATGGCGAAGCCTACCGCTTCGTCTATGTCCTTCCCCTGTCGCCCGACGAGGTGTTCATCGAGGACACCTATTATGCCGATCAGCCGAAGATGGACGCCGAGGTGCTCAAGGGCCGCGTCGCCGAATATGCCATTCGCAACGGCTGGAAGGGCGAGGTGATCGATCAGGAGGCGGGCATCCTGCCGGTGATATCCGGCGGAGACTTCGCCGCCGCCACCGCCGAGGTCACCATCCCCGGGGTCGCGCTGGTGGGCGCGCGCGGGGGCTTCTCGCACCCGCTGACAAGCTACACCCTGCCTTTCGCGGTCGACAATGCGCTCAGGATCGCCCGGTTGATCGCGCGGCGGCCCGATCTCACGGGCGAGGAACTCGCCGCCTACTGCGCGCGGCGGGCCAGGCGTCACTGGCGCGCGACCGCCTATTACCGGATGCTCAGCCGCATGCTGTTCGAGGCTGCCGAGCCCGGCAAGCGGGTGGTGGTGTTCGAACACTTCTACGCGCTGCAAGGCAGGCTGGTGGAGCGGTTCTATGCCGGCCGCTCGACCTGGCCTGACCGGCTGCGCATCCTTACCGGCAAGCCCCCCGTAGCTATTCCGCGCGCCATCCGCGCGCTGTTTTCCTCAGGCAAGCCTTTCAAAACGGAGACCCCGGCATGAACGCCGATGCGAAGCTCAACCTTTCGGGCGCTAAAGGCGTGAACCCCGCGATCGCGGCCCGCTATGACGGCCGCACCGCCTGCGTGATCGGCGCCGGTTTCGGCGGCATGGCGCTCGCCATCCGGCTGCAATCGGCAGGGATCGCGACCACCGTGATCGAAAGCCGCGACAAGCCCGGCGGGCGCGCCTATTTCTGGGAGCGTGAGGGCTTCACCTTCGACGCCGGGCCGACCGTCATCACCGATCCCGATTGCCTCAAGGAGCTGTGGGGCCTGACCGGCCACGACATCGCCGATGATGTCGAGCTGATGAAGGTGATGCCCTTCTACCGCCTCAACTGGCCCGACGGCACCAATTTCGACTACTCGAACGACGAAGCGCAGCTCAACGCCGAGATCGCCAAGCTCAACCCTGCCGACGTCGCGGGCTATGCGCGCTTCCTCGAATATTCCGAGCGGGTCTACATGGAAGGCTACCTCAAGCTCGGCACCGTGCCGTTCCTCGATTTCAAGTCGATGCTCAAGGCCGCCCCTGCGCTGATCAAGGAACAGGCGTGGCGTTCGGTCTACTCGATGGTGTCGAGCTATGTCGAGAACGAGAAGCTGCGCGAGGCGCTCTCGTTCCACACGCTGCTCGTGGGCGGCAACCCGATGAACACCTCGTCGATCTACGCGCTGATCCACAAGCTGGAAAAGGACGGCGGCGTGTGGTGGGCGCGCGGCGGCACCAACCGCCTGATCGCCGGGATGGTGCGCCATTTCGAGCGGCTGGGCGGCACGATGCGCGTCGGCGATCCGGTGGTGCAGGTGCACACGCTGGGCACCAAGGCGACCGAGATCGAGACCAAGAGCGGGTTCAAGCAGCGCTTCGATGCGGTCGCCAGCAACGCCGACATCATGCATTCCTACAAGGACCTGATGTCGCAGAGCGCGCGCGGCAAGCAGATGGCCAAATCGCTGAACCGGAAGAGCTTCTCGCCCAGCCTCTTCGTGGTGCATTTCGGGCTGGAGGGCACCTGGCCCGGCATCCCGCACCACATGATTTTGTTCGCCAAACGCTACAAGGGCCTGCTTGACGACATCTACAAGAACGGCGTGGTGCCCGAGGATTTCGCGATCTATCTCCACCACCCGACCGTGAGCGATCCCTCGATGGCACCGGCGGGCAAGAGCACCTTCTATGCGCTCGTGCCGGTCAGCCACATGGGCAAGATGCCGCTCGACTGGGACGAGGTGGGGCCGAAGCTGGAAAAGATGATCCTCGACGAGCTTGGCCGCCGGCTGATCCCCGACATCCATTCGCGGATCGTCACCAAGTTCAGCTACGCCCCCAAGGACTTCAAGCAGGACTTGAACGCCCACATGGGCAGCGCCTTCAGCCTCGAGCCCGTGCTGTGGCAGAGCGCCTGGCTGCGCGGCCACAACCGCGATGACGTGATCGACAACTACTACCTCGTCGGCGCGGGAACGCACCCGGGCGCGGGCATCCCGGGCGTGGTCGGCAGCGCCAAGGCGACCGCCGGGCTGATGCTGGAGGATCTGGCGAAGGTGCAATAAATCCTCCCCTTCAGGGGAGGGGGACCACCGCAGGTGGTGGAGGGGCGAGCCGTGATCAGAGGCCAGAAGGACACCGTTAAACTCGCCCGCAAACTCCGCGCCGAAATGACGCCGCCCGAGATCGCGCTATGGCAAGCCCTGCGCACCCGTCCCGGAGGCCACAAGTTTCGGCGCCAGCATCCGGCCGGGGTGTATGTGCTCGACTTCTTCTGCAACAAGGCGCGACTGGCCATCGAAGTCGATGGGAGCGCGCACGACAATCCTTCGGTGATCGCCAAGGATCAGGCGCGCTCACGGTTTCTGCGAGAACAAGGTGTCGCCACCACGCGCATCCCGGCGAAACTTGTGCTTGAAGATCTTGATGCTGTGGTTAGGCGACTGGTGCAAATCTGTGATGAAAGACTGGATGGCATGAACTGCTCGCCCCTCCACCATCCTGCGGATGGTCCCCCTCCCCTTGCAGGGGAGGATAAGGCGTGAAACGTCTCGCCGTCTATTGCGGTTCGGCCTCGCCCGAGGACCCGCGCTATCTGCAACTCGCCCATGATGTCGGCGCGGAACTCGCGCAGCGCGGGATCGGGCTCGTCTATGGCGGGGGCAAGCTTGGGCTGATGGGCGCGGTCGCGCGCGGGGCCAAGGAAGGCGGCGGCGAGGTCATTGGCATCATCCCCGAAGCCCTCGTGCGCGCCGAAGTCGCCAACCATGATTGCGATGAACTCGTCACCGTGTCGGGCATGCACGAGAGGAAGCAGCGCTTCACCGACCTTTCGGATGGCTTCGTCACCATCCCCGGCGGCGTGGGCACGCAGGACGAGCTGTGGGAGGCGATGAGCTGGTCGCAGCTGGGCTACCACACCAAGCCCGTCGGCCTGCTCAACGCTTTCGGCTTCTACGACCACCTGCTCGCCTTCAACGCCAAGATGATCGAGGTCGGCTTTGTCCGACCGCAGCACCAGAACATCTTGATCGCCGCGGACACCATCGGCGACCTCCTCGCCAGGATGGCGGCCTACCAGCCCCACACCCCGATCTTCCGCATGAAGGCCGAGGAGCTGTAAGCCTCGCCATGGCGGTCGATCCCGCAACCCGCGCCGCGCTGGTCGAGCATGCCCGGCTGACGATCAAGCACGGCTCGCAGAGCTTCTCTGCCGCCGCGCGCCTGTTCGACCGCGAGACCCGCGAGCGTGCCTGGCTGCTTTACGCATGGTGCCGCCGCGCCGATGACATTGCCGACAATCAGGAGCTGGGCGGAGAACTGGGCGACCAGTCGGACCTGGCGGGCCGCCTCGCCTATATCCGCCGGTTGACCGCGCTGGCCTTTGCGCAGCAGCCCACGGGCGATCCGGCCTTCGACGCGCTCGGTGTGGTCGCCGCCGAGGTGGGCCTGACCCCGCAAATGGCCGAGGACGTGATCGCCGGGTTCCAGCTCGACGCCGAGGACTGGCGCCCGCGCACCGAGGCCGACATGCTGCGCTATTGTTATCACGTAGCGGGCGCGGTCGGCGTGATGATGGCGGTGGTGATGGGGGTCGATCCGCGCGACCAGGAAACGCTCGACCGGGCGAACGACCTCGGCCTTGCCTTCCAGCTCTCCAATATTGCCCGCGATATTGTCGAAGATGATGCGGCGGGGCGCTGTTACCTGCCCGAAATCTGGCTGGTCGAACAGGATATCGAGCCCGGCCAGCACACCAAGCCGCACCACCGCAAGGAGCTCGCCGAGATGGCCGCGCGGCTGGTGGCGCTGGTCGAAAAGCACGAGGCAGCGGCGCGCGTGGGCGCGGCCAAGCTCCCCTTCCGCAGCCGCTGGGCGGTGCTCTCCGCCGCGCGGATCTATGGCGCGATCGGAAGAAAGGTGCGCAGCCGAGGGCCGGAGGCGTGGAACTCGCGCACCTATGTGCCGAGGAGCGAGAAGGCACTCTACGGCGTGCGCGCGTTCCTTTCGGCGGTGCTCAACCGCGAAAAGGTGCCCGAGGGCGGCATTCATTGGGGGATCGCCGATTACCGGCCCAAATCAGCCCAATCGTCTCCCCGGACTTGATCCGGGCCCCGCTCCTTTTTTGGTTCACGCGGAGACCACGGAGGAAAGGAGACCACGGGGAAGGTTACGCGGCAAAGCCGCAGGGTTTGCTCACACGAAGACACAAAGCCACAAAGAAAGAGCCACTGGACGCAGGCGAAGCGCGAGCCCTTTGCGTCTTTGTGACTTTGTGTGAGCAACGACTTTGAGCGCCGCTGGCGCGGCGGGATGCACACCCTCCGCGTCTCGGCGACAAGCCTCCGCAGAGCAGCTGCGTAACCTTCTCTGCGGCCTCTGCGCCTCTGCGGTCTCTGCGCGAACCCTGTCCTGTCTCGACACCCGCCGAGCCGGGGGCTAATCCGCTACTATGGTTGGTCGCTTTATCCCACTTTTCGTCGGAATCGGGTTGATCGCTGGCATAGGCGGATTGATCCATTGGCTTTCGGGGATGGACATCATCGTCTGCGCAGTCCTTGTTGCCGGAGCCATGATTCTCATCAGCCTTCTCGCTGAATGGGAAGATAGGCAACCGGGCGGCTTCCTGAATTCCAAAGGCAAGAACCCAGAATGATCGAGAAACTCCTGATCGCCAATCGCGGCGAGATCGCCTGCCGGATCATGCGCACCGCGCGGGGGATGGGCGTGGCAACAGTCGCGGTCTATTCCGATGCCGATGCCAAAGCGCTGCATGTGCGCCAAGCGGACGAGGCGGTGCATATCGGCCCCTCGCCCGCGGCCGAAAGCTATCTGGTGGGCGCGAAGATCATCGCGGCGGCCAAGCAGACCGGGGCGGATGCGATCCATCCGGGCTACGGCTTCCTGTCGGAGAACGCCGACTTCGCCCAGGCGGTGCTGGATGCGGGCCTGATCTGGGTAGGCCCCAAACCCGCCAGTATCCGTGCGATGGGCCTGAAGGACGCGGCCAAGCAGCTGATGCGCGCCGCCGGCGTGCCGGTGACGCCGGGCTATGACGGGTCCGACCAGTCGGTGGAGCGGCTGACGGCAGAGGCCGAGGCCATCGGCTACCCCGTCCTCATCAAGGCCGTCGCAGGCGGCGGCGGCAAGGGGATGCGCAAGGTCGATGCCCCCGCCGATTTCGCCGCGTCGCTGGAAAGCTGCCGCCGCGAGGCCAAGGCGAGCTTCGGCAACGACGAAGTATTACTCGAAAAGTGGATCACCTCGCCCCGCCATATCGAAGTGCAGGTGTTCGGCGATGCCCACGGCAACGTCGTCCACCTGTTCGAGCGCGACTGTTCCTTGCAACGCCGCCACCAGAAGGTGATCGAGGAAGCCCCCGCCCCCGGCATGGACGCCGCCACCCGCGAAGCGATCTGCGCCGCCGCCGTGCGCGCCGCAAAGGCGGTCGATTACGAGGGCGCAGGCACGATCGAATTCATAGCCGATGCCTCAGAGGGCCTGCGCGCCGACCGCATCTTCTTCATGGAGATGAACACCCGCCTTCAGGTCGAACACCCCGTCACCGAGGAAATCACCGGGGTCGATCTGGTCGAATGGCAATTGCGCGTCGCGAGCGGGGAGCCGCTGCCGAAGCGGCAGGAGGAGTTGTCGATCAACGGCCATGCGATCGAGGCGCGGCTCTATGCGGAGGACCCGGCGAAGGGGTTTCTGCCGAGCACGGGGCGCATAACATGGTTCGAGATTCTCGCGCCGAACCGGACAGAGACTGGCATCGAAAAAGGTGACATGATCTCGCCGTTTTACGACCCAATGATCGCGAAAATCGTAGTCCATGCGGATAACAGAGGCAACGCAGTCAAGGGCATAGCGAAGGCTTGTGCGCAGACCCAAGTCTTGGGTGTGAAGACGAATGCCGGTTTTCTCGCCCGGTTGGTCGGGCATCCTCAATTTGCTGCCGAATCCTTGGATACCGGTTTCATTGATCGGTTCCAGTCCGATCTCACCGTGCCCGATGAATTGCACGACACACTTCTCGACGATGCCGCAACCGTGCTGTTGAGTACTAATCTGAACCCCACGAATAACTGGCATCCGCCATCGATCGCTTACTCGTACTTTGATCGTTTCGAGTCCGATCCTTGGAGACAGAACTATGGTTTCCGTCTCAATGCCGACTGGGATCACATCATTGCGATGAACGTCGATGGGAAAACCGTCCGCCAGAACCTGCCCGATGACTACTTCACTCGGCGTATCGAAGGCGCCAGAAGCGCCGATGGAGTAGCAGTGTTCCGTGGCGGCGAGGCGCTTAAGGTGAAAAACCGATGGGACGGCACCGGCCAAGCCTCCGCCGCCGATGGCGCGATCATTGCGCCGATGCCGGGCAAGGTCATCGCGGTCGATGTCGCCGAGGGCCAGGCCGTCACCGCAGGGCAGCGGCTGATGGTGCTCGAGGCGATGAAGATGGAACACGCTCTTGCCGCGCCCTTCGACGGGGTGATCGAGGGGCTGGCCGTCAGCGCGGGCGGGCAGGTGCAGGTTGAGGCGGTGCTCTGCCGGGTGGTGCCGCAATGATCCTCCCCGGAACGGGGAGGGGGACCATGCGCAGCATGGTGGAGGGGACACTCGGCCGGGCACGGCGCCTGAGGCGAGTCCCCTCCGTCAGCCGCCTGCGGCGTCTGCCGCCTCCCCGTGCCGGGGAGGATTGATGACCTGGGCTAGGGAACTCGAAGAACTGCGCGCGCGCGAGGCGCTGGCCGAGCAGATGGGCGGCGCGGACAAGGTGGCGCGGCAGCACGGGCGCGGGAAGATGGACGCCCGCGCGCGGCTCGCTGCCTTGTGCGACGAAGGCTCCTTCCGCGAGATCGGCAAGATCGCAGGCTCGGCGAAGTATGACGCGAACGGCGACCTTGCGCACGTCACCCCCGCCCCCTTCCTGTTCGGCAAGGCGCTGATCAATGGCCGCCCGGTCGTCGCCACCGCCGACGACTTCACCATCCGCGGCGGCGCGGCGGATGCGGGGATCGCGCGCAAGATGGTGCAGGCCGAGATGATGGCGCATCAGCTGAAGCTCCCGATCATCCGCATGATCGATGGGACGGGCGGCGGTGGCAGCGTCAAGACGCTCGAACAGATCGGCGCGACCTATATCCCGGCGGTGCCCGGCTGGGGCGATGTGGTGACCAATCTCGACACCGTGCCGGTGGTGGCGCTGGCGCTTGGCCCCACAGCAGGGCTCGGGGCGGCGCGGACGGTGGCGAGCCACTATTCGATCATGGTGAAGGGCCTCAGCCAGATTTTTGCGGCGGGGCCTGCGGTGGTCGATGGCCTCGGCGATGCCTACAAGGGCGGCGCGGCCAATCATGAGGAGGCCAAGGAAGCGCTCGGTGGCAGCGCGATCCACACCCGCAACGGCGTGGTGGATGACGAAGTCGCCTCCGAGGCCGAGGCCTTCGCCCGTGCGCGGCATTTCCTGAGCTTCATGCCCGAATATGTCGGCCAGCCCGCCCGCCGCTCGGCCTGCGACGATCCCGCCGACCGCCGCGAGGAGGCGCTGCTATCGCTGGTGCCGCGTGACGCAAAGCAGGTCTACTCGATGCGCCGCTGCCTCGACATGGTGTTCGATGCCGGCACCGTGTTCGAGATCGGCAAGCACTGGGGCCGCGCCGCGATCACCGCTCTTGCGCGGCTCGACGGCTGGCCGGTGTTCGTCATCGCCAGCGACCCCAGCTATCTCGGCGGATCGTGGGAGGCCAAGACCAGCGAGAAGGTCGAACGCTTCGTTCGCCTCGCCGACCAGTTCCGGCTGCCCATCGTCCACCTCGTCGACAACCCCGGCTTCATGATCGGGCGCGAGGCGGAGATGGCGGGGACGATCCGCTACGGGGTCAACGCGATGAACGCGATCTACCGCGCCACCGTGCCGCTCGCCAGCGTGGTGCTGCGCCGCGCCTATGGCATTGCGGGCAGCGCGATGAGCAACGCCGACCGCTACCAATACCGCTATTGCTGGCCGTCGGGCGACTGGGGGAGCCTGCCCATCGCGGGCGGGCTGGAGGTCGCCTACAAGGCGGAGCTGGAAGCTGCCGAAGACCCGCAAGCGCTGCTGGAAGAGATCCGCGCGCGGTTGGCCAAGGTAACCTCGCCCTTCCGGTCAGCCGAGCGCTTCAATGTCGAAGACATCATCGACCCGCGCGACACGCGGCCCCTGCTGTGCGAGTTTGCGGGGCTGGCGTGGCGGCGGCTGGGGGCGGAGTAATCCTCCCCTTAAGGGGAGGTGGCAGACGCGAAGCGGCTGACGGAGGGGACTCTCGGCGAGAGGCGGCGCTTGTGGCGAGTCCCCTCCACCATGCTGCGCATGGTCCCCCTCCCCCAAGGGGGAGGATTACCCACCCATCTCCGCATCTGACGGCCCGAACAGCCTGCCCTTCTCGCTCCATAGCACCAGCGCCAGGCACGCAAGCCCGCTCGCTAGCAGCGCCAGCGCCAGCGGGCGTGCGGTGCCGTCATAGGCATAGCCGATCGCCCCGCCGAGCAGCGCTGCGGTGGTCATGCGTACGAAGCCGTGGGCCGAGCTCGCCGCGCCC
The DNA here is from genome assembly GCA_013822695.1 of Erythrobacter sp. Taxonomy (GTDB): domain Bacteria; phylum Pseudomonadota; class Alphaproteobacteria; order Sphingomonadales; family Sphingomonadaceae; genus Erythrobacter. Next base: position 20,155 of record PNKW01000011.1, read on the forward strand.
GCGATATTGAAGAACGGGTTCATCGCGATTGCGCCGAAATTGCTGCCGATGAAGCCCAAGAGCGCCATGTTGATCGCCATCAGCGGCACGAAATGCCACAATTCCTCGCCCGGCTGGAAGGCGAACATGACCTGCACCGCGCTCACCCCGATGAAGGCGAACAGCGCGGTGTGGCTCACCCGGCGCGCGCCGAACCGCTCGACGATGCGCGAGTTCGACCAGCTCGCGATCGCCATCGACCCGGCGCAGATCGCGAAGACCAGCGGAAAGATGTCGCCCGCGCCAAAGGTCTGGGTGATGAGCTGCTGCGAGGAATTGATGAAGCCGAACAAGGCGCCGAACACCAGCGCCGAGCCGATCACGTAGCCCGCGACGCTCGGCAGGGTCAGCGCGCGGGTCATGTTGGCGGCGATGGAGCGCACCGCGATCGGCTGGCGGTTTTCCTCGGTGAGACTTTCGGGCAGGCGGACATAGACCCAGCCAGCCATCACCACGCCCAGCACCGCCATCGCGGCGAAGATCGCCCGCCAGCTGCCGAATTGCAGGATGCCCTCGCCAATGGTCGGCGCAATCGCGGGGACCATCAGGAAGATCACGAAGATGAGGCTCATCATGCGGGCCATCTTGTCGCCGCCCACCCGGTCGCGGATGATCGCGGGCGGGAGCGCGACGATGCCCGCAGCGAAGAAGCCCTGCGCAGCGCGGACCGCGATCAGCGCGTCATAGGTCGGCGCGAGCGCGGAGAGGATCGAGAGCACGATATAGACCGCCACCGCCCCCAGCAGCACCGGCCGCCGCCCGAAGCGGTCGGCGAGCGCGCCGGGCACCAGCGAGCCGATGCCGCCGGTCAGGAGGTAGATGCCGATCACGAACTGGCGGTCATTCCCGCTCACCGAGAGATCAGCGGAGAGCGCGTCCAGCGCGGGCAGGATCGCGTCGATGCCGAAGGCGTTGAGCGCCATCAGCATCGCCATCATCCACATCAGCTCGGTCTCGCCCAGAGGCAGACGGCGCGCCTTGCGGGCGGGCATTACAGAGGCTTGCGAGGTGGCCATCGCGGGGCCCTTGCCCATGGGTTCGCCGGAAGACCACTGATCTTTTCGCATGTGCACAAAATGGCAGGCGGAGTGAATTGTTCCAGCAACAGTTCCTTGATTGGGGCGAAGCTTCTATTTGCAAGGCATGAACCGGACGGCTCCGTCAGACGAGGATGACCACGCGCGCACGGGCGAGCTCGGTCTGCGCAAGATCATCCATGTCGACATGGACGCCTTCTTCGCCAGCGTCGAACAGCGCGACAATCCCGAGCTCAAGGGCAAGCCGGTCGCTGTGGGGGGCGCAGGCGGGCGCGGGGTGGTCGCTGCGGCAAGCTACGAGGCGAGGAAGTTCGGAGTGCGTAGCGCCATGCCCTCGGTCACCGCGCAGCGATTGTGCCCCGACCTCATCTTCGTGCGCCCGCGCTTCGATGCCTACAAGGAAGCCAGCCGCCAGATCCGGCGGGTGTTCGAGCATTACACCCCGGTGATCGAGCCATTGAGCCTCGACGAGGCCTATCTCGATGTCACCGACGACCGCCTCGGAATCGGCTCTGCCACCCGCATCGCCGAGCTGATCCGCCAGGAAATCCGCGCCAAGACCCGGCTGACCGCGAGCGCGGGGGTGAGCTACAACAAATTCCTCGCCAAGCTGGCGAGCGACCAGAACAAGCCCGATGGCCTCTGCGTGATCCGCCCCGGCGAGGGCGCGCAGTTCGTGGCGGGGTTGCCGATCCGGCGGTTCCACGGGGTCGGGCCCAAGGCGGAGGAGCGGATGCAGAAGCTCGGCATCGCCACCGGCGCAGACCTTGCAGCCAAGGACATCGCCTTTCTGCGTCAGCACTTCGGTAGCATGGCGGACTATCTGTTCCGGGCGGCGCGCGGCATCGACCTGCGGCCCGTCGCCGCGCACCGCATCCGCAAATCAGTCGGCGGGGAGCGGACGTTCTCGGAGGACATCGGGAGCGGCGCGGCGCTGCGCGAGACGCTCGAGAACATTATCGACATCGTGTGGGAGCGGATCGAAGCGGCCGAGGCGCGCGGCCGGACGGTGACGCTCAAGATGAAGTTCACCGACTTCCAGATCATGACCCGCGCGACCTCGCAGCCGGAATATGTCGGTGGCAAGGACGAGTTCGGCAGGCTCGCCCGCGCACTGCTCGAGGCAGAATTGCCGCTGAGGGGGCCGATCCGGCTGATGGGGCTGACGCTCTCGGGGCTGGAAGGATCGGCGGACGAGAAGCCAGCGCGTGACGAGGCGCAATTGCGGTTGTTGTGACTGGCGCGGGGCGGTTTTGGGTTCACGCGGAGACGCGGAGACGCGGAGGATTCTGGAAGGGGTTCGCGCCAAGGGGCCAAGAGGCCAGTGCTGCACCGCAGGCAATTCAACTGACTTGCGCTGCCGCCAATGAGGTGGGCGACTTCGCCGCAAGTGCAACATCTTGGCCCCTTGGCCCCTTGGCGCGAACCCCTACCGGCGCGAACCTGAAAATCCTCCGCGCCTCCGCGTGAATCCAAAAAAGGACCGCCCCCTAACCCACCCCCCGCCCCCGCCACACCGCGATCCGCCTGCGGGTGGTCTCGCCCAGCGGTTCGGGGAGCGAGTGCGAGGGGAAGAAGCGCGCCTCGGTCACCTCGCGGCGATCAGGCCTGGGCTGGCGGTCGCACACGCCCGTGAAGATATGCGCCGTGTGGGGCGAGCCCGAGAGCACCTCTTCGAGCGTGCCCACCGCTTCAAGCCGCGCCAGATCGACGCCCAGCTCCTCGCGCACCTCGCGTCGCGCGGCGGCAAGCGGGTCTTCCCCGCGCCCGAGCCCGCCGCCCGGCAGGCTCCACACCTGCGGGCCGTAGGAGTGCTTCAGCAGCAGCACGTCGCCTGCAAGATTGGTGACGATCACGCTCACCCCGGCAATCGGGGTCTTGCGCCACAGCCGCCAGCGGTGCCGGAGCGCATGGGCGAGCGGCAGCAGGGCGCGGTGGAGCGGGGCGGGGAGGATGGTCGGCATCAGATCACGCAAATACAGTGACGGGAATGCCCCGCGCGCGCGCCGCGCTGAGCAGACGGGCGATGGGCAGATCGTTCTCGCCCAGCAGCGCCGCATCGAACACGGCGCGCTTGTCCGCCGCCCCGCCCAGCGTGAGCAGGATCGCGTCGGTCGCCAGCAGCGCCGGCATGGTCAGCGTGATCCGGTCGAAGGGCGCATGGGCCGGGAGCGGATCGGGGGTGAGGCGGCGCACAGGCACGGGGTCGTCAACCTGCGGATCGGTGTTGGGGAACAGCGAGGCAATATGCCCGTCAGGCCCCATCCCGAGCCAGGTCAGCCGGAAATGCGGCGGGTTGGCATCCTCGGCCAGCGGCACGACTTGCGCGCCCACCGGTTCCAGCAACGCGCGGATCTTGCCGGTGTTGGAGGCTTCGTGATCCTCGGGAACGATGCGGTCGTCGTTGGGCCACACCTCCCAGCCCGGCCAATCGACACCGCCATGTTCGGTCAGCGCAGCGATAATCGGGAAGGGGGTCGAGCCGCCGGGCACGGTAATCGCACCGCTGCCGCCCATGCGCGCCGCGAGCCAGTGGGCGATCGCGGCGTGGCCCTCGCCCTCGAAAATCGTGATGTCACCCATGCGCCCAGCATAGCAAAAGGGCCGCCCCCGGCAATGGTCGTCGGGCACACCCGTTATGGAAAGCTATGCGGGAAAGCGCGCTTGGATGCCGATGAAGAGCGCCGCTATGGCGAGGCATACGGCAAGCCCGATGCGCAGCATCCGCAGCGGCCAGCGGGCGAGCGTCTCGGCCCCCACCGCCCAGCCGAGCGTCACCGCCGCCGCGCCGCCAATCGCTCCGCCAAGGCCTGCGGCCACCGGCCACACCGTCCATGCCGCCAGCGCGAAGACCGCAAAGCGCGCGCCGTCACCGATCTGGCGGGCAAGCAGCACGATCCCGAGCGCGGCGAGCGAGCGCGTCGGCTCGGCGGGCGGCTTGAGCCGCACCGGCAGCGCCAGTTCGCCCGCAGCCAGCGCGAAGGCGAAGGCGACCAGCATCTGCGCGGCGCGGCGCGGAAGGAGCGCGGCGAACTCGGCCCCGACCCACGCCATCGCGCCCGCGCTCAGGCAGGCGCAGCCGAGCGCCACCGCGAGCAGCTGCGCGCTCTGGCCGAGGGTTCCGGCCCATTGCGCTACCATCAGCTGGTCGCGCCCGCCCGTGGCAAGCGCCGCGACCAGCAGCATGGCGAGAAGAAAGCCGTCCACCCTAGAGAGCGGTCAGGCGAGCCACGGCCCGGTTATCGCCAGCGTCGCGGTCGGCCCGTAGGCGTTGACGAACAGCACCTTGCCATCGGGCGAGAAACAGGCGCCGGCCAGCTCGGTCTGCGCGTGGAGCCGGGCGAGGTTGTAGGCGCGGCCATCGGGGGTGATGCCGCGGATGTGGTTGTCGACCACGGCGGTATATTGGTCCTCGCAAACGATCAGGTGGCCATTGGGGGCGACGGCGAGGTTGTCGCCGTAGTTGAACTGTTCGGTGCTCTCGCTCTCGAAGAACAGCTCGAGCATGTCGGGCTGGCCTGCGCCGCCCACGGTGAGCTTGAGGATCTGCCCGAGCTCCTTGGCGCCGCCGCTGGTGCAACAGGCGAAGACTTCGGACTGCCCGCGCTTCACGCCCATGTGCAGGCCCTCGCCCCGCGCCACCAACGCCGCGCCCTTGGCGGCGGCGCGCTGGCGCAGGTCGTCCTTGGGGGCCTCGACATCCTCGAGATCGATCCACGAGACGCGGTATTGCTTGCCCACCGGCATGGCGGGGGACGTCCAGTTGCGGGTATCGGCCAGCCCCTCAACCACCATCGCCTGCAAGCGCTCGCCTTCGGCCAGCTTGCCGGGGGTCTTGGGGAGGAAGCGGTAGAGCACCGAATCGTCGCGGTCCTCGGTCAGGTAGACAATGCCGGTCGCCGGATCGACCGCGGCGGCCTCGTGGTTGAAGCGGCCCATCGCGGTCAGCGGCACGGCATCGACCAACCCGCGCGCTGAGGCGGGGACTTCGAACACCCAGCCGTGGTTCTGCTCCAATCCCTCGCCATAGGGCTGGCCCGGGCCGGTGGGCGCCTCCTCGCAGGTGAGCCAGCTGCCCCACGGCGTCACCCCGCCCGAACAGTTGCGGATCGTGCCGCCGAGGCTGCGGAACTGGCGCTTGACCGCAAGGGTCTCGGCATCGAGCACGATGGTGGTGGTGCCGCCGGGGAGGAAGGCTCCGTCCTTTTTGCCGAAGCCCTTGGCGATCGGTCCCCCCGCATTGTGCTTGGGCTGCAATTCGTGGTTGCGCACCAGCGCGATTTCACCGTTCCCGAGGTCGAAGCAGCCCATTCCGTCGGCGCGGTCGGGCACGGTGCCGCCGTCGTCCATCTTGTCGCCCAGACGCGAGAGGACGCGGTAGGAGAAGCCCTCGGGCAGATCGAGGAAGCCCGCCGGATCGGGTGTCAATGCGCCGTATCCGGCGGCCCCGTCGCCGCTCGCCACCTTGGCGCCGCTGCTGCCCGCCCCGCGGCTCATGCAGCCGCTCGCGGCAAGCGCAGCGAACGCGGTGGCGGTCGCGCCGAGGAAGCAGCGGCGGTCGGGCGTCAGGATCGGCTGGGTCATGCCGCGAGGGTTACTTGCGCTCGCCGAGGGCAGCAAGCACTTCGTCCCACCGGGCATATTTGAAGTTCTGCGCGGAGGGCGCGTTCACGCCGTCCTGCGCGATGAACAGCCCGCCGGGGAAGTCCGGACCGAAAGCGCGGCTGTCGAGCTCGATCCCGTCGGTCTCCTCGGTGCTGCCGAACGCCCCTTGAGCGATGCGGAAGCGGCCCACCGGGGTGACGCCGGGCAGGCGGAACACGGCATAGGCATTGTCGCCCTGTGAGGAGGCGACGAGGTAGCCGCCATCCTTGCCCTCAGGCGCAATCGCGAGGCCTTCGACGTCGGCGACCAGCACCTTGTTGTCGATCGGAGCGACCATCCGCTTGACGCCGGTGGCGGTGTCGATCGCCCAGATCCCGGCGTCCTCTTCGCCAATGTAGAGCGTGCCGGTGCGCGGGTCGGCGATGCAGCCTTCGGTCTGGGTCGGGATCTGCGCGAGGGTGGTGGTGGTGCCGGAGAACACGCCGCCCGCCTCGGTGATGACGGTCCTGTAGATCGTGCCGCCCTTGGGCGCGCTGTAGGCGATGATGCCCTGCGCCCCGGCGGGTTTCACCATGCAGATGCCGTAACCCTCGCCCGGGCCGACCACGATCTTGCCGGCGGGCGTGAGCGTGCCGTTCGCCGTGTCGAGCAGGGCGAGGAACAGCTGCACCTTGGTCAGATCGCTGCGGTCGCTCGCCGCCACCAGCACGCGGCCATCGGGAAGGTCGATCAGGTCGACATTGTTGAGCCCCGGCGCGGGGATGAAGTGCTTCTGCGCACCTTTCAGGTCATAGACATAGAGCCCGCCCTTCTTGTCGGTGCCGACCACCAGGCTCGCCGCCGGGTTCGCCGCATTGCGCCAGATCGCCGGATCATCCGCCGCATCCTCGCGCGCGGTGCCGACCGGCGGCGTCTCGGCGGTGGCGGAGACCGTGACGGCGGGGTCGCCCATGATCGGCGGCACGGTGGCGCAGGCCCCGGCAATGCCCAGCGCGATCAGCGCAAAGCCGTGGAAAGGTCTGATCATGACGGAAGTCCCCTCGGAAAGTCTGCGCCGGGCCCTAGTGCCCTACCATGACAATCAAACGACGGTCAGACGACGGGCGATGTGTGCATTTGAACAGCTAGCGCGGCGGCGCGCAAACGCCTAGCCAAAGGCAAAACACATCAAGGGAGAGACATGCAATGAAACTCGAACCGGGCATGGCCGTGGTCATCACCGGCGGGGCGAGCGGGCTCGGCAAGGCGAGCGCGCAGGCCTTCGCCGATGCGGGGCTGAAGGTCGCGATCTTCGACATCAACGACGAAGCAGGCGAGGCTCACGCGGCGGCAATCGGCGGCACCTTCCACCATGTCGACATCATGGACGAGGCCAGCGTGGAGGCCGGTTTCGCCGCCGCGCGTGCAGCCCACGGGCAGGAGCGCGTGACGCTCCACTGCGCGATGGCCTCGCGGCGCGGCAAGACGCTGGGTTGGGACAAGGAAGCAGGGGCGTACAAGCGCCTCTCGACCGAGGACTATGCCTTCGGCGCCGAGGGCATTCTGGTGGCGAGCTACCGCGTCGCCAGCATCTCGGCGCTGGGAATGGCCAATGCCGATCCGGTCAATGATGACGGGGAGCGCGGGTGTATCATCCTCACCGCCAGCGTCGCCGCGCAGGACGGGCAGATCGGACAGGTGATCTACGGAAGCTGCAAGGCGGGGGTGAACGGCCTCGTCCTGCCGATGGCGCGCGACCTGATGGATATGGGGATCCGGGTGAATTCGGTCATGCCGGGGATTTTTGCGACGCCGCTGATGCTCGGCATGAAGGACCGCAATCCGCCGATGTGGGCGCAGCTGAACGCTTCCGTCCCCTTCCCCAAGCGCCTCGGCGAGCCGGAGGAATTTGCCTCACTCGTGTTGGAGATTGCCCGCAACAGCTACATCAACGGGCATCAGTTCCGGCTGGACGGAGCGATCCGGATGCCGCCGAAGTAGTTCGTACAAATCAGTTGCAGAAAATCGAACAACTTTTCGAACCTGAATTACCTTTTCTTAAAAGATGTTTTAAGGTACTTTTCAAACCAGCTAATCGAGTCGCAGTCTATTAGCAGTCTCTCCTGGGATCAGAGGCAATTCGTCTGCTGCGCAGGAGGATGTTTTATGGCAATTTCGTTACGAGTAGTCGGCATATTTTACCGCAACACAGTCGACTTGGGTGTTGGCTCGATGTCGGTGAGAGACCTTGTCGATGCTTCGGTTTCAGACCCGGGTGCTGGCGTTGCCTTTTCCTATTCCAACACCATCATCAACGGCATCAATTCGCCGAGCTATTTCAGCGCGACTTATCAAAACAGCTTTGTGAGCTCGCTAAGTGGCCTGACCTACGATCCCGGCACCTACGAATTGCAGGAAGTCTTGACCACCCGTCCAAGCTACACGGTTTGGCAATACTACATTATGGACGCAGAAGGCCGGTTCGTGAACAACGGCGCCGGGCTTGTTCCCTATGATCAGGCCACGGTGCTCGACGGACAGTCGGTCGTCTGGCGCCTGCTTACGATCCTCGCCCAACCGTCGGTTCAGGCTCCGCGCTTTGCGCCGACCGAACAGAAGGCCAAGGCCCTCTCAATGTAAGAGTGGCCGCCGTCATCTGGATAGGCCTATGCTCGGATATTCTCATGCATTCGAGCGAGACTGGCAGATGACGGCACCCACCAACGAATACCCCACCAAGGCCTATGGCGCGACCGCCCCTGATAGCGGCGTCGGGCCGATGGAGATCACCCGCCGGGGCCTCAGGCATGACGACGTGCTGATCGAGATCAGCCACTGCGGCATCTGCCATTCGGACTTGCATTCGGCGCGCAACGACTGGGGCTTCACCACCTATCCGATCGTCCCGGGCCACGAGATCGTCGGCACGGTCAGCGCGATTGGCGAGAGCGTCACCCGCCACAAGGTCGGCGACCGGGTGGCGATTGGCTGCATGGTCGATAGCTGTCTCGAATGCGCGCATTGCGAGGCCGATCTCGAACAATACTGCCTCGATGGCGGTAACACCGGCACCTACAACGGCAAGGACCGGCGCGATGGTTCGCTGACCTTCGGCGGCTATTCCGAGCGGATCGTGTGCCGCGAGGAATTTGTGCTGAAAGTCCCCGAGGGCATGCCGATGGCCGAGGCCGCGCCGCTGCTCTGCGCAGGGATCACCTCCTACTCGCCGTTGCGGACATGGAAGGTCGGGCCGGGCAGCAAGGTCGCGGTCGCCGGGCTCGGCGGGCTCGGGCACATGGGGGTGAAGCTCGCCGCGGCGATGGGGGCCGAGGTGACCGTGCTCAGCCGCTCGGAAAGCAAGCGCGCCGATGCGGAGAAGCTGGGCGCCAACGCCTTCCTCAACACCGAGGACAAAGCCGCGATGAAGGCCAAGCGCGGCTATTTCGACATGGTGCTCAACACCATCCCGGTGCGCCACGACGTGGTGCCCTATCTCCACCTGCTGCGGATCGACGGGGTGCAGGTGCTGGTCGGGCTGATCGGGCAAATGCCGGAAATCCACACCGGCGTGCTGCTGGGTCGCAAGGTGCTGACCGGCAGCGGCATCGGGGGCCTCGCCGAGACGCAGGAGATGCTCGATTTCTGCGCCGCCCATGGCATCCTCCCCGATATCGAGGTGATCGCCATGCAAGACATCCAGACCGCCTATGACCGGATGGAGGCGAGCGACATCAAGTACCGCTTCGTGATCGACATGGAGAGCCTGCGCGAGCCCGCCTGACGCGCGGGTTTGCAAGAAGTGGGGGCGGTGGTCGCTTGACGTATCGACCGCCCCCGGGCGGGGCCGCTAAGGCATGGCCGCAAACTGTGGCAGGAAAGTCACGCAATAACCTAATATGAAACCGCCCCGCGATATAACCTTTGTGCGCAAGTGCAGCATGGAGGAATATGTCAGCGGCGTGACGGGAACCCGATTCTTCGGATAAAAACGTCCTGCACGCCGCGCAGGTGGAACGATCCAAACCTCTCTATGGAGCGTTCCTTATGTCCATTCGTTTCGCATCGGCCGCCTCGGCTGTCGCACTCGCTGCATGCTTTGCCACCCCCGCTTTCGCTGGCGAGGCAGCTGCTGCAACCACCGGCCCGGCCGCTGACACCGAAACCGAAATTACTGTCTCTGAAACCGCTGCCCTGATCCCCGCGATCGCCCCGATCACACTCGCGGACGCGATGGGCCAGGAAGAAGACACCCCGGCCATCACCATCTCGGGCTCGGCGACCCTCGCCTCGGACTACCGCTTCCGCGGCGTCTCGCAGTCGGATGAAGGCATCGCGGTCCAGGGCGGCTTCACGATCAGCCACGAAAGCGGCGCCTACATCGGCACCTGGGGTTCGAACCTCGCCGGCTGGGGCACCTTCGGCGGCTCGAACACCGAGCTCGACATCTATGCCGGCTACAAGCTGCCGGTCGGTGAAGGCACGCTCGATCTGGGCGGCACCTGGTTCATGTATCCGAGCGGCGCGGACACCACCGACTTCGTCGAATTCTACGCCAAGCTCGGCGGCGCGGTCGGCCCGGTCTCGCTGACCGCCACGGTCGCCTATGCACCGCAGCAGGAAGCGCTCGGCAATGCCTTCCCGGTGGGCGCTCCGGCCGATCCGGGCGACAAGGAGGACAACCTCTACCTCGCCGCTGATGCCGCCTACGGCATCGCCGATACCCCGGTCACGCTGAAGGCCCACCTCGGCTATTCGGACGGTAACCCCGGTCTTGGCCCCAACGGCACCAGCGTCGCGCCGACCGGCACCTACTTCGACTGGCTGCTGGGCATCGACGTGGTGCCGATCTCGGGCCTGACGCTCTCGGTCGCCTATGTCGACACCGACATCGCCGAGGCCGAAGCCGCGCTGATCCGCCCGAACTTCGCCACGCTCGACGGCGATTCGATCTCGGATGCGACCGTGGTATTCTCGATCACCGCCTCGTTCTGATCCGGCGCTGACACAGGCAAGGGGTGCTTCGCCAAGCGGCGGAGCGCCCCTTGTCTTTTGCAATGTTGCGCAAATTGGCCGCGCATTGCCGAGGCGGAATTGACTACAAATGTAGTCAACGAATACGTCCGTGGTCGTAACGACTGGAGGGCCGTAATTCGTGGGCAAATACAAGATCTCCGCTATCGCCGCTGCTTTGTTGTCCTGCGGCTGGGCCGCCCCCGGCGCGGCCAGCGACACGCCGCTGTGCGCTGAGGCGACGCGGCTGGTCAGCGATCTCGTCTGCGTGGAAAGTGCGCACGGGGTCGCCTTGGCAGGAACCCGCGAACGTGCCGAAAGGTTGCTTGCGCTTGCCGAGGACGGCGCGGCTCGCTTCATCACCTATTTCGGCCGCGAGCCGCTGCGCTACGCGGTGGTCGAGGGGCGCGATGCCATCACCCCGCGTGAGACCATCGATGCGCTGCGCAAGGCGGGGTTTCCGGTGATCCTGCCGTGGCTGTCAGAAAGCGTGTTCCGCCAGCAAACCGAACTGTCGCTGCGCCGCGCGATCAGCGCGCAGATGGCGGGCCAGCCGCAAGAACTGATCGACGCTGCCGTCGCGACCGCTCTGGCAAGGCAGACCGATCCCGCGCGCCGCGAGCGGATCGAATTGGCGGCGGTTTCGCATGAGCTTGGCCATGACTGGTTCCGGGTCGGCTACTGGGGCGGCGGCGCGCTCAACGAAGACAAGCACTACGGCGGCCCGAGCCCCGATTGGCTCGACGAGATGTCGGCCGTGCTGATGGAAGCGCCGTCCAGCTTCGAAGACCGGGTGACGCAATTCCGCCAGCGCTTCGACGCCTACCGCGCCGATCCCGCCAAGGCCGACGAGAACACCCGCCTCCTGATCGACCTCCCCACCTTCTTCACCGAAGTCCACCCCGCCTCGGCACAGGTGCGCCTGCTCAACGAACAGCGTACCGCCGAGGAGAAAAAGAGCGCCGTGCGGATACTCACGGGCGAGGAAGCCCGCAAGATTGCCGAGGGCGGCGCGCGGTTCTACCTCCAGTCGGCGGTCGTGTCGCAATATCTGATCGAGCGGACGGGCGACCAGCAGGTCTTTGGTCGCATCGCGAATGCCTTCGTGCGCGGCGAGACGATCGAGCAATGGCTTGCGAATGCCGAGCCAAAGGGCACGCTGCCGCGTGATTTGACCGCGATGCAGTCGGATTGGCTCGCGTGGCTCGAGGCACGCTTCCCCAAGGGCTGATCCGATTGCGCTCTGACACAAACGGCAGGGCGCCCTTTCCTTTTGGGTGGCGCCCCGATAGGTCTCTTGCCGAAACCGGAAAACGGGTGACGGGAGAGAGACGATGACAGGGAACCTGTTGTGGGCGACCATCGGCGCCGCCGTGCTGATGACGGCTCCGGCGAGCGAGGCTCTGGCGGGCAAGCGCTATGAGGCGACCATCACCCGCACCACCTATGGCATCCCCCATATCGAGGCGCGCGACTGGCGCGGCGTCGGCTACGGCGTGGCCTATGCCTATGCCGAGGACAACCTGTGCCTGCTGGCCGAGGAATTCGCCACGGTCGCGGGCGAACGCTCGCGCTTCTGGGGCCCCGAGGCCAAGGCGGTGCTCGGCTTCGAGGAGGTCGACAACCTCTCGTCGGACGTGTTCTTCCGCGCGGTGATCGACCTGCCCGCCCTGCGAAAGGGCGCCAAGACGCTGAGCCCGCGTGTGCAGGATCTGCTGGCGGGCTATGTCGCGGGCTACAACCGCTTCCTCAAGGATGCCGGCACGCAAGGCATCCCCGCCGAATGCCGCGGCAAGCCATGGGTGCGCCCGATCACCGCCGATGACATGCTGCGGATGAACGAGAAGCAGATGCTGCTGGCAAGCTCGCTGAACCTCGCCCCTGCGATCGCCAACGCTGCCCCTCCGGGCAGCCCTGCCCCCAAGGTCGCGATCAATATGCCCGATCCCAAAGAACTCGGCATCGGCAGCAATGGCTGGGCTTTCGGCAGCGAGGTCACCGCCGATGGCCGCGGCATGGTGATCGGCAATCCGCACTTCCCGTGGAAGGGCCCTGCGCGCTTCTGGCAGATGCATGTGAAGGGCCCGGGCGGCTACGAGGTGATGGGCGTCGGCCTTGCGGGCACCCCGATGCCGACGCTGGGCTTCAACAAGGATGTCGCCTGGACCCACACCGTGACCGAGGCGCGGCACTTCACGCTCTACCAACTGGCGCTCGATCCGGCCGATCCGACCCGCTACCTGGTCGACGGCAAGAGCGAGGCGATGACCCCGCAGACCGTCACCGTGCCGATGCCCGATGGCCAGACTGCCGTCACCCGCACGCTCTACAGCACCCGCTGGGGCCCGGTCTTCGTGGTCCCCGCGCGCGGGATCACCTGGAGCGCGCAATCGGCCTTCGCGCTCAAGGACGCCAATCGCGGCAACCAGCGCGGGATCGAGACCTGGCTGCGCATCGGCGAGGCGCGCAATGTCTTCGATATCAAGGAGGCCGTGACCCAAACGCTCGGCATTCCGTGGGTCAACACGATCGCCGCCGACCGCGATGGCGGCGCACTCCACGCCGATGTCACCGCCGTGCCGAACGTGTCGGCGGCCAAGGCCAAGGCCTGCGCCACCCCGATTTCGGGCCTGTTCGCCGAATTCGCGATCCTGCTCGACGGGTCGAAGGCGGGCTGCGACTGGGATGTGGCCGTAGGCACGCCTGAGCCGGGGCTGATGCCCGCCCTCGACCAGGCGGTCACCTTCACGAACACCTACCTCACCAACAGCAACGACAGCTACTGGATCAGCAACCCGGCGATGCCCCATCGCCAGCTTTCGCCGATCCTCGGCAAGTATGCGACCGCGCGGAGCTTGCGCACCCGCTCCAACTTCATCGAGACCGCCGCGCTGATCGCGGGCGGCAAGATCGACCATGCGCGCGCGCAGGCCCATGCCTTTGCCAACAAGAGCCTGGCGGCGGAGATGACGCTCGACGAGATCAAGGTGCTGTGCATCACCACACAGGGCCTTGCCGCTGCGGTCGAACGCGGTTGCGCGGCGCTCGCCGATTGGGACCGCCGCTTCGAGGCGACCAGCCGCGGCGCTGCGCTGTTCCGCGCCTTCTGGCCCAAGGCCGCGCGTCTGCCCGGCCTGTGGCAAGTACCCTTCGATCCGGCCGACCCGGTGAACACCCCCCGCGCGCTGGCAATCGACGGTCCCAAGGGCGAGAAGCTCGTGGCCGCGCTCGCCGAGGCCGTGGCCGAACTCGACACCGCCGGCATCGCGCTCGACGCACCGTGGGGCGAGGTGCAGCGGGTGATGGCGGCGGACAGCGCGATCCCGATCCACGGCGGCCCCGGCACGCTCGGCATCCTCAACATGCAGGAATCGCTTCCCGTCCCCGGCGGCCTCACCCCGCGCCACGGGACGAGCTATATCCAGATCGTCGGTTTCGACGACAAGGGCCCGGTGGCCGATGCAATCCTGAGCTACAGCCAGTCGACCAACCCTGCCAGCCCCCACGCCTATGACCAGACGCGCGCCTATGCCGAGAAGCAGTGGCACCGCCTCCCGTTCTCGGCCAAGGCGATTGCCGCCGAGACCATCGGCAAGCCGAAGAATATCGCGGAGTAGCCGGGCGCACCGCCCATGGCATAGTCAATTATACCACCCGGCACGCCAGCAGCGATTTCATCGGTGAGGCCGAGAGCCTGTTTCAGTAGGGTGGAAGCGCCTGCAGGTCGCCGCTGGACGCCCGCCCCCCCTTCCCGCGTTACGACCTGCCGGGCAACCCAGTGCGCGAAAGCTTCAAGCCCGCCCCTTCGGGGTCGCGTCAGGAAACGCGCTGGCTGCGTCGCGGCACTTGCCGGGGCAACCAGCCCCGGCTGCGCGCCACACCTGTCCAGCGCGCTTCCTGACGCGATCAGGGTGATCCAGATTGGTCGGAAAGTGCTCTAAAGGCGGGCTTTGCGCGCGGCGTAGCGTGCATCGCGTGCCGCTTTCAGCTCGGCTTCGGACTTCTTGGTCGGCTCGGCCTTGAGCCGCTCGGCCTTGGCCGCCGCCCGCTTCTCGTCAGCCAGGCGCTGCTTTTCCTCCCGCGCCTGACGCGCGGCGGTCGCCTTGGCCGTGGCACGCGCCTCGCGCTCGGCGCGGCGCGCCGCAGCCTCGGCAAGGTCGGTCGCATCCGGACGCGGTGCGGCCTTCAGGGCTGCCAGCGCCTTCTGCTTGGCCTTCATCGAGGCCGCGGCCCGGTCCTGAAAGCTGGGGGCATTATATCCATTCATCGTGAATTCTCCTGCCGGGCGGCGCGGCGGCGCAGCGCGGGTTTGACAGTCAGTTGCTCTACGGCGCGCTCGGGGCGGGGGTGAGGAGGTGCGCCACACCCCATGCGCAGGCCGCCGCAGCGCCCAGTTCGCGCTGGAATGCGCTGATCCGGCCGGCAATGCGCGAGGCCTTGGCGAGTTGCTGCTGGCGCTGGTCGGCCGATCCGGCGCTGCTCGCCTGCATCAGCGCGGATTGGTGCGCGGCGTATTCGTGGTTGATGTCCATGTCCGGACTCCCTTGTCGGGGACAAAGTCCCGCGTGTTCGGTCTTGCGCTGCGTCAATCGACCATCGCCGCGACCATGAAGCGCAGATCGCTGGCGGTCAGGAAGGCGTAGGGTTGTTGCGGCGTATAGTGGCGGCGGGCCTGCGGCAAGGCAGTGCGGATCGCCTTGGCGCGGTCGAAGAATGCGCCGGTCGTAATGAAATTCATGAAGTCTTTCGCAAATAAGATGAGTGCGCAGCCGGGCCAATCCCGGTGCGAGGCCATGCTGCGTGAAAAGGAAAATGTGGCTGCGGATCGCGGTTTCTTCGCTGCTCGGGTCAAATCGCCGAGCGCAAGAACGCCGAAGGGGCGCCGATCAAATTCCGTCGCAAGCGACGTGAAGCAATGTTCAGTTAGGCCATTATTCAAAAATTTCAAGTTAATTCGCCCCCCACATGTCGGAGGGTTGCCTCAGGCTGCCTCGGCAGCCTCCAGCGCCGCCCCTGCCGCCAGCCAGGCCTCTTCCGCAGCCGCCAGCGCATCGCCCGCCTTGGCGCGCGCCGAGAGCAAGTCCTGCAGCCTGGCGCTGCCCTGCCCGCCGCTGCTTGCAGCGACGATCTGCGCGTCGAGCCGTTCCACTTCGGCGGCGGCGCGGGCCAGCGCCTTCTCGGCCTTGTCGAGCTGCGACTGGGCATAGCGGGTCTCGGCCATCGGGCGGGCGGGGGCCGGCTTCACGCCTGCGTTGCCCCCCTTCACCCCCTCGCCCCTGGGCTTTCGGCCGAGGATGAAGTCGATGTAGTCGTCCATGCTGCCGTCATATTCGCGCGCTGTTCCGCCATCGACGAGGAACAGGCGATCTGCGGTCAATTCGACCATGTGCCGGTCGTGGCTGATCAGGATCACCGCGCCGGAATAGTCGTTCAGCGCCTGCACCAACGCCTCGCGCGCGTCGACATCCAGGTGGTTGGTCGGCTCGTCGAGGATCAGCAGATGCGGCGCGTCGCGGGTGATCAGCGCCAGCGCGAGCCGCGCACGCTCGCCGCCCGAGAGCTTCTCGACCCGCTGCTGGGCGCGCGGACCGGAAAAGCCGAACCGCCCCAATTGCGCGCGCACCGCGGCGGGCGATTGCCCCTCCATCGCGCGCGCCATCAGATCGAGCGGGGTGTCTTCGGCCGCCAGTTCCTCGACCTGATACTGGGTGAAATAGCCGACCTTGAGCTTGCCCGGCGCGTTGACCTCGCCCTCGGCCGGGGTCAGCTGCGCCGCCAGCAGGCGCGCCAGCGTGGTCTTGCCGTTGCCGTTGCGGCCCAGCAGCGCGATGCGATCATCGGCCTCGATCCGGAAATTGAGCCGCTTGAGGATCGGCGGCGCTGCGCCGTATCCGACGGCGGCCTGCTCCAGCGTGATCATCGGCGATTTCATCTCGGCCGGATCTGGGAAATCGAAGCTCAGCGTGGGGTCTTCCATCAACGCGGCGATGGGCTGCATCTTGGCGAGCATCTTGGCGCGCGACTGCGCCTGCTTGGCGGTCGAGGCGCGCGCGGAGTTGCGCGCGACGTAATCGCGCAGCCGCGCGGCCTGCGCCTCCTGCGATGCCTTGGCGGCCGCCAGCTGCGCGGCGCGCTCGGCCCGCTGCTTTTCGAAGGCATCATAGCCCCCCGGATAGAGCGTCAGCTGCCCGCCTTGCAGGTGCAGGATGTGATCGACCACCTTGTTGAGCAGGTCGCGTTCATGGCTGATCACCACCAGCGTTGCCGGGTAGGACTTGAGGAAGTTCTCCAACCACAGCGTCGTTTCCAGATCGAGGTGGTTCGAAGGCTCGTCGAGCAGCAGGATGTCAGGCTCGGAAAACAAGAGCGCGCCCAATGCAATGCGCATCTTCCACCCGCCCGAGAAGCTGTCGACGGGGCGCTGCTGCATCTCTTCATCGAAGCCGAGGCCATTGAGGATCTTGGCCGCCCGCGCCGGGGCGCTGTAGGCGTCGATGGCGAGCAGGCGTTCGTGGACATCGCCCATGCGGTCCATGTCGGTGCAGGTCTCGAGCTCCGCCAGCAGCGCCGCGCGTTCGGTCGCCGAGGCGAGCACCACTTCCTCGGGCGTCATCTTGCCGTGGGGAGCTTCCTGCGCAATATAGCCGATGCGCGCGCGGGCGGGCTTGGATATCTCGCCATCGTCGGGCTCGATCTCGCCGATCAGCGCCTTCATCAGCGTCGACTTGCCCGCGCCGTTGCGCCCGATCAGGCCGACGCGCGCCCCCACCGGCACGGTCGCGCTGGCGCGCTCAAGGATGGCCCGGCCGCCAAGCCGCACGGTGATATTGTCGATAGTCAGCATGGGCGCGCCTCTATCACCCTATCACGCGCGCCCCAAAGAAAATCCCTGCCCGTGTTTACCTACGCAGGCGGGCGGCCTCGCGGAAGGAGACGAGCCGGCGACCGTCCTCGTCCCACAGCGCCAGCACGAGCGGCCGGAAGGTCTGCGGCACTGTCAGACGATTGACCTCGCGCAGCTGCGGAAAGGCCTTGAGCACGCTCGGCAGGCGGTAGAAGGGGATGCGGCTGGCGAGGTGGTGGACGTGGTGCATCCCGATATTGCCGGTGAACCAGCGCAGCGGCTGCGGCAGATCGAGGTGCGAGCTGCTCTTGATGGCCGCTTCGTGGAACTCCCAGCTCCCGCGCCTGTCCCAATGCGCCGCCTCGAACTGGTGCTGCACGTAGAACAGCCACACGCCCAGCGTCGCCGCGACCAGCACGGTGGGGATCACCACCAGCAGCGTGGTGCCGATCCCGAAGGCGGCCATCAGGCCTGCGAGGAACCCGGCGGTCGCAAGGTTGGTGGCGAGCGCACTGACCCAGTACTGCACGCCTTCCTTCATCAGCCCGATCGGCAGGCGGTGGCGCAGCAGGAACAGGTAGGCCGGCCCCAGGCCAAGCAACACCACCGGATGGCGGTAGGCGCGATAGAGCAGGCGGCCGAGCCAGCTGCGCGACCAGAACTCGCGCACCGTCAAAGTGTCGACATCGCCCACGCCGCGCGCATCGAGATTGCCGGTCGAGGCATGATGCAGCCTGTGCGAGTGCCGCCAGCAATCATAGGGGGTGAAGGTCAGAATGCCGAGAGCGCGGCCGACCCGGTCGTTGCTGGTGCGCTTGTGCAGGAAGGCGCCGTGGCCGCAATCATGCTGGATGATGAAGAGCCGCAGCAGGAGCAGCCCCGCCACCGGCACCAGCGCGAGAGCGGCAAGGTAGCCGGCGCTCGTCGCCCACAGGATCGCCACCAGCAGGCCGAAGAACGGGGCGAGCGTAACCGCCAGCTCCCACGCGCTGCGTCCGGCATTCGCTTTCATGAAGGGCTTGAGCTGCGATGCGAGCTGCCGGGGATGGGGCATGGCAGCCTCTAGGCCGGCCATTCGCCGGTCGATCTTCGATTGGATGTTCAAGGTGAGGCATGTCCGGTTTGCAGTCGCGCCACCATCCAAGCTTCGGCGCAAAGTGCAAGCCTTCTCATGCTGATTCATCGACGAACGCAGCAGCGCAGGCCAGAGGACGGAAAGGAGGTCTGGCAGGGGCGGAAGCGCAGCGCACAGCGCGCCGCTGAACACGCGCAGCGCGGTCAACGGGGGTGAAGGGAAGCCAATTTTCGAAAGCCCCCAGATGGCCCCCTGCCAGAGCCGGATGCCTGCGGAAATCGTGGGGCAATGCGGGCCAGAATCGAACTCGCCACCATCCCATCAGGTTCGAATGCTGGAAGCCCAGGAAATCTATCTCTTTTCCGGTGATATAGCGAAAAATCCATCTGACCCGGATGGTCAGCCGGATTTGATCGAGAAGCGGCCCTGTGCACTTCGCGACATGTTCGTTTTTGATTTCATCGCGATCGCGTGACAACCCGGAACCCGATGTGATCGGTGCCTAGGTCGCGTTCCTGGAACTGGCGGGCGGCAGCGCGGTAGCGCGCGCAGTAATTCGCCGCGCACAGGAACGAGCCCCCCTTGATCACATTGGTCGGGTGGCCTCCTTCGGGTTGGCTGGTGGTCCATTCCCAAACGTTGCCGATCATGTCGTGAAGTCCGAAAGCATTGGCCTTGAAGCAACCGGCGGGTGCGCGCGCGGTGTAGCCGTCGGTGCCGATATCGCGCGCAGGGAAGACGCCTTGGTAGTAATTGGCCTGCGGTTTTCCGTCGGGATCGACCGGCTCAGGCAGGGCTGCCCCGCCTGCGCGCGCCGCGAATTCCCATTGCTCCTCGGTCGGCAAGCTTGCGCTAGCCCACCTCGCATAGGCCAGTGCGTCGTTGTAGGTGACCTGCACGACGGGATCATTGTCGCGCCCGTCGATCGAACTTCCGGGGCCGTTCGGGTGGCGCCAATCGGCACCGGGCACCCACTGCCACCAATTGGGATTGTCGGGGGTGGGGATACGGAACACCGCCGAGCCGGGCTCGCGCATCTCGGGCGGCGCACCGGCGAGTTGCGGCGGATCGCGCTCTGCTTCGGTGCGGTAGCCGGTGGCCGCGACGAATTCGGCGAATTGCGCGTTGGTGACTTCGGTCGCGGACATCCAGAAGCCATCGACCGTGACCGCGGCCGGCGGCCCCTCTTCGCGGTAGCGCGCCGCCTCTCCCATCGTGAAGGTGCCGCCCTCGATCCATACCATCTCGCGCTTGGCGACCCCCAAGCAGGAGGGAGCGGAGGCATCCGTGGGGGTATGCCCGGACTCCTCCGCACAATTCGCCAACAGCAGCGCAAGCGCCGCGACCAGTGCCGCCTTGCGGATCATTGCCCGCCCCCCGCAAAAGGCGGATCGACCATCACCGACGGATCGGGATTGTGTCCGGGCTCTGGCTGAAGCGTCATCTGAGGTGCCCTTTTGGCCGGATCGATCGCTTGCATGGGCGACCCGAGGTGCTGGATCATCGGCATAATGTATGCCATTAGATCGGTCAATTCATCGCGGTGTACTGGCCCAAAAATGGGTTCGGAGGCAGCGGATGTAATCATGACGGCAAGGGAAAGCGATGCGATTAATTGGGGTCTGTGTGCTTGCGGCCGTGCTGGTGGCCGGTGCTGCCGTTTCGGCTGCCACTTCTGCGGACACGGCCCGGCCGCGTCCCAATGTCGTCGTGATCCTCGCCGATGATGCAGGGCTGATGGATTTCGGCGCCTACGGGGGGGAAGCGCACACGCCCAACATGGATGCCCTCGCCGCGCGCGGCGCGATGTTCACGCAGTTCCGCGCCTCGCCGCTGTGCTCGCCCTCGCGCGCCATGCTGCTCACCGGCATGGACAACCACCTGACCGGTTTCGCGACGATCCCCGAGGTGCTTCCGAGCGAACAGCGCGGCAAGCCGGGCTATAGCATGGCGCTCGAACCCGGCGTGCTCACGCTGGCCGATCGGCTGCGCGGTCTCGGTTATCGCACGCTGATGGTCGGCAAGTGGCATCTGGGGGAAGAGGCCGGGGCGATGCCGCAGGCGCATGGCTTCGATCGCTCCTTCGCGCTCGCCGCATCGGGGGCGGATAACTGGGAGAAGAAGGCCTACATCCCCTATTACAAGGACGCGCCCTGGTATGAGGACGGGGTCGAGACCGATCTGCCGGACAACTTCTATTCCTCGCGCTTTATCGTCGACAAGATGATCGCCTATCTGCGCGAGACCGACCCGTCGAAGCCGTTCTTCGCCTACCTGCCGTTTCAAGCCGTTCACATCCCGGTGCAGGCTCCGGCGGAGCTGATCGCGAAGTACAAGGGCCGGTATGACGCGGGCTGGGATGTGCTGCGGCGCGAGCGGCAGCAGCGGGCCGAGGCGCTTGGGCTCGTGCCGCCGGGCGCGGCCATGGCGGACCTGCCGCCGGGCTATCGCAGGTGGAGCGATCTGAGTGCAGAGGACCGCGCGCTCTATGCCGCGCGGATGGAGGTGCACGCCGCAATGCTCGAGGCGATGGATGCCAATGTCGGGCGCCTGATCGAACACCTCAAGGCCAGTGGCCAATATGACAACACGATCTTCGTGCTTGCCTCTGACAACGGCCCCGAACCCTCGCGCGGCGACGACAATGCAACCCTCAGCGCCTGGCACCGCGTGGCCGGCTATCATATCGGGCTCGAGGGCATGGGCGGGCGCCGGAGCTGGGGCTTTATCGGGCTCGAATGGGCGGCAGCCACCGCAACGCCGGGCGCATGGTTCAAGTTCTACGCCACCGAGGGCGGGGTGCGCGTCCCGCTGGCCATTGCCGGTCCGGGGCTTGAAGCGGCGCGTATCGACAGCCCCGCGATGATGACCGACATCGCCCCCACGCTGCTCGAATGGATCGGCGCGCCCGCGGAGGATGCGGGAAGTGCCGCTCGCAAGATGACCGGGCGCAGCCTGCTCCCGGTCCTCACCGGAAAGGCGACCAGCACCTATACCAAGGACGAGGTGCGGGTGATCGAAGTGTCGGGCAACACCGCGCTCTACAAGGGCGATTTCAAGATCACCCGCAGCGTGCTGCCCCTGGGCGATGGCCGCTGGCGGCTGTTCGACCTCGCCCGCGACCCCGGCGAAACCACCGATCTCAGCGTGGAGAATCCGCAGCTTCTGACCGACATGGTGGCGGAGTATGACGCCTATGCCAGCCGCGTGGGCGTGCTGGCGATGCCCGAGGGTTATGACTCGGTCGCGCAGACTGTGAGAAACAACATCAGCCACATGCTCGCGAACTATCCCTGGCTCTATGGTGTGATGGCGGGATTGGCGCTGCTGGCCGGGCTTGTCGTCTGGGGTTTGATGAGGCTGCTGCGCCGGATGTTTCGCCGCGTCGCCGCATGATCCGGCGTCGGTAAGCGCAGCAGCCGTGCGGCACTCCGCAGCTCGATGGGATTTTCTGCGGTTCTTGATTGGTCGTTAATGCATGGTATTAGTTTGCCCCGTTATGGGCGGACTCAGGCTGACACGCTGCCCGGATGGAAGGAGCCGACTCGTGACCTGGTTGAAAAGGATCGGACTGACGGCACTCGCCCTCGTTCTCATCGGGGGCGTGGCGGCTTACGCATTGCAGGCGCGCATCGGCATGTGGCTGTTCGAGCGCGGCACCGCGCAGCGCATGGGCGTCGACAATCTCGCCGCGCTGGGTGATGGCCTCCACGTCGGCCTGTGCGGCACCGGCTCTCCCATGCCCAATCTTGGCCGCGCAGGGCCCTGCAACGTCGTGATAGCCGGCGAACAGATGTTCGTGGTCGACATCGGCGAAGGCGGGGCGGAGACGCTCAATGTCATGGGCATCAGCCCCGGCAATGCCGACGGACTGCTGCTGACGCATTTCCATTCCGACCATATCGACGGCTTCGGCCCGCTGATGCTGTTCCACTGGACCCGCGGATCGAGCACCGCGCCGCTCCCGGTCTATGGCCCGCGCGGGGTCGAGGCGATCGTGGACGGGTTCAACGCGGCCTACGCGACCGACAACACCTATCGCATCGCGCATCACGGCACCGCGGTCGTCCCGCCGAGCGGCGCGGGCGGCATCGCGCGCCCGTTCGAAATGACCGGTCCGACGGCTGTGGTGCTGGAGCGTAACGGCCTGAAAATCACCGCTTTCACGGTCAACCATGACCCGATCAAGCCCTCGGTCGGCTACCGCTTCGAATACAAGGGGCGCTCGCTGTGCATCAGCGGTGACACCAAGAAGTCGCCCAATCTCGAAGCCGTCTGCAAGGGCGTCGACATCCTCGTGCACGAGGCGCTGAACCCCGGACTGGTCCAGAAGATGGAAGCGGCGGCGGGAGCGGACGGCCAGATCGGCGCCGCCAAGATCATGCACGACATTCAGGATTACCACACCTCGCCCGAAGAGGCCGCCGAAAGTGCGCAGGCGGCCGGTGCCGGAATGCTGGTGCTGAGCCATCTCGTCCCGCCGCTGCCGAGCCGGTGGCTCTACGCCGCCTTCCTCGGCGATGCCGAAAGCCGCTTTTCCGGCCCGCTCGTGGTCGGCGAGGACGGCATGATGTTCTCGCTGCCCACCGGCAGCAAGACAATCGACCGAACCCGGTTGATATGAGGCAGCGACTGATCCGCTGCAGCGAACGGGCTTACCCCGCCCCTGAACCCGTGAAGGAGAATGACCGATGAAAACGATGTACCGGATTGCAGTGCTTGCAGCGGCTTCGCTGGCCCTTGCCCCCGCAGCCCATGCCCAGACCTACGACATGGCGTTGTCGCACCTGACCTCGAAGTTCAAGGCGGCTGACAAGAATGGCGATGGCAAGCTCAGCCTGCAGGAAGCCAAGGACGGCGGCATGACCCGTGTCGTTGCCAACTTCAAGACGATCGATACCGACAAGGACGGTTACGTGACCTTCGCCCAGCTCAAGGCCCAGCTGGATGCCCGGTACAAGTAGATGCTGACGCGATCGGGACGCGCCGACAGAGGATGTAGCGCGTCCCGATCGGCAATAGCATGCTGCTTCACGACACGGCCCCGGGTCTCGCAGGGCCGGGATGGTCAGAGCACTGGCAGGTCGGCGAGGATGATGATGCCGTCCTCGTCCTGATCGATCAGGGCGAAGATATCGCGCTCGGGCTGGTCCCACTCCGCGCGCGACAGTAATCCGTCGCCGTTCTTGTCGGCCATCGCCAGAACCTGTTCGAGCTTTTCGGTGAACTTCTTCTTGGCGATCCGGATCTTGGGCGCGTCATCCGCGCTCGCCACGCCGTTGCCGTTGCGATCGAGCTTGGCGAAGATATCGGCGCGGTGCGCGTCATATTCCCGGCGGGTGACCCTGCCGTCACTATTGGTGTCGGCTTCCTTGAGGATAGCGCGGACCTTTTCAAGCTGCTCCGCCGAAGGCTGGGCGGCTACCGGGAAACAGACGCTTGCAAGAGCGGCAGCGGCAAGAATGCGGATGGTTGTGTGCATGGTCATGCTCCGTTCGATTCGCCGCCGATGGCTCGAGAGGGCGACTGATGCGCATCAGTAATTGAATCCATTAGAACGACAAGGGGGTGCCGCGGTTTGCCGCGGTGCGAAATTAGCGATTGCCCGACGCGCCCTAATGCCTCATATTAATTACCGGGGCTCCAGCCTGGCTTCGGGCACAGCAAACGGGATGAGTGATGGCAAAGGTTCTGAAATGGGCGGTTCGCGTGCCGGCCGTGCTGCTGGCGGTCCTGTTCGGGGTTCTGGGTATCCGCACCATGACGAACCCGGATCGCGCCGCGGCTTTCTTCGGCTACCAGTTTCCCGATAGCGGGTTGGGGCTGAGCTCTCTGACCGGCCATTCGGCCAGTTGGGCGCTGACCATCGCGGTGTGTCTCGCGATCGGCCTGATCCGCAAGGAACGCGTGTGGTTCTATCCGGCGATGATGCTGTTCGGGTTCTTCGCGCTGGGCCGGATCGCCGCGACCCTGCTCCACGGCGCCCCCATTCATCCGGAGCGCGTCATTCCGGAGCTGGCGTTCGTCGGCCTGCTCTACCTCGCAGCGCGGCAAACGCCTGAGACCAGCCGATAGTGGCGCGACGGGCGCAGAATTGAGACGATTGAGCGGGAGCAAGGCATGGTTGATTCAATCCTGATCGGCGCAGGCGTGCTGGGCGCGGCTGCGGCAGCGGGCGCGTTCGCGATCACCCGGGACGGGTCGATCGTAACCCCTGAAGGGGCGGGCAAGGTCACCACCGCCTCGGGCACGTTCGAGGGCTTCGCGCTTCCCGATTATGCGCAGAAGTTCGTCACCGATGGCTACAAGAGCTATTTCATCGAGGTCGAACCGGGCATCAAGGTGCACATGCTGGAAGTCGGCGAGGGCTATCCGATCTTCATGCAGCACGGCAATCCGACGTCGGGTTTCCTCTATCGCAAGGTGGTCGAGCATCTGCCGCTCGACCGGGTGCGGGTGATCATGCCGACGCTGGTCGGGCTCGGCTTTTCGTCCAAGGTGCCGGTGAGCATGCACACGGCGGCGAACCACAATCGCTGGATCAGCGCGGCCTTGCAGCAGCTCGGACTCGAACAGGTGATCTATGTCGGGCAGGACTGGGGCGGCCCCATCGGCATCGGCGCGCTGGCGCTGTCGCCCGGCATGGTCAAGGGCATCGTCATCATGAACACCGCGATCCGGGTGACCGAGGTCAAGACCCGCCTCTCCAAGATCCATGACCTGATGAAGACCCCGATTGTCGGCGAGTTCTTGGGGAATGTCCGCAATGCGATCTTCCGGGGCCTGCATCGCCCGCAGCACGATCCCGCCTCGATGCCGCAGGCGGTCAAGGATCTCTATGCCCGCCCGGTGCGCGAAAGCGGCAATCACAAGGCGCCGCTGGCAATGATGCGGATGGTGCCTGACGGTCCCGATCATCCGAGCACCCCGGTCATGCGCGAGCTTGTCCCGTTTGTGCGCGGGCTCGATGTGCCGGTCGAGATCGTCTGGGGCATCAACGATCCCATACTCGGCAGCGCGGTGCCTGCGATGCTCGAGAATTTTCCCGAGGCACGGGTTACCGAGACACCGGCTGGGCACTTCCTGCAGGAAGAGGTTCCCGAAGTGATCGCGGAGGCCGTGTTGCGGGTGCTCGGCGAGGTCCGGCAGGGCGGACCGCAGGCAGCCGCCGCGCCTGTCGGATAGCGCTGCGGCATGCGGCGCTGACGGGACGAATACCGCTCGCCACAAAGCGCTTGCCCCCACCGCGCGCAGCCGCTAATTAATGTAATATATTAGATCGCGACGACAAGCGCCGACGCGCGTCACTTGTGGGCGCGCTGCCGGGTGCCGGTCGTCGCGATCGACAAGCGAGAGGCAAACTGCATGACGAGAGTTCTCGACAAGGAAACCATCAGGCAGAAATACGCGGCCGAACGCGCCAAGCGGCTGCGGCCCGAAGGCAACGAGCAATACCAGCGCCTCTCGGGCAAGTTCGCGGATTTCGCTGTCGATCCGCACACGCCCTTCGTTCCCCGCGATCCGGTCACCGACCACGTCACCTTTGCCTTCATCGGCGCCGGCAAGTCCGGCCTTGTCACTGCGGCGCGGCTGAAAGAGGCGGGGATCGACAGCATTCGCCTGATCGACAAGGCGGGCGGCGTCGGCGGCACCTGGTACTGGAACCGCTATCCCGGCGTGCGCTGTGATACGGCGGCTATGATCTACCTGCCGCTGCTCGAGGAAACCGGCTACATGCCGAGCGAGAAATATGTGCCCGGTCACGAAATTCTCGGCCATTGCGAGCGGATCGCCAAGCATTACGGCCTTTATGACAAGGCCCTGTTCCATACCGAGATCGATTCCGTGGAATGGCAGGACGATGCGAAGCTGTGGCGCATCACCACCAACCGCGGCGACGATTTCACCGCCAAATATCTCGGCATGGGCACCGGCCCGCTGCACGTCGCCAAGCTGCCGGGGATTCCCGGGATCGAGACCTTCAAGGGCAAGCAATTCCACACCAGCCGGTGGGACTACGACTATACCGGCGGCGATGCTTTCGGTGCGCCGATGGAGAAGCTTGCGGACAAGCGCGTTGCCGTGATCGGCACCGGCGCGACCGGGGTCCAATGCATCCCACAGGTTGCCAAGACCGCCGGCCAGCTGATCGTTTTCCAGCGCACCCCGTCATCGGTCGATGTGCGCGGCAATCACCCGATCGATCCGCAGTGGTTCGCTGATATCGCCAAGCCGGGCTGGCAGAAGCGCTGGATGGACAATTTCGTCGACAATGTCGGGCGCGGTCTGCCGTCGGAGGATCTGATCAACGATGGCTGGACCGCGATCTCGCGGCGCATCCGGGAGAAGGTTCTGAGTGGCCGGCCGATGTGGCTCGCCAGATTGGCGACGCGGATCGCGGGCGCGCTTGGGCGTCCCCCGCGCCAGATGAGCCCGGAGAAGATCCTGGCCGCGATCGAGGATGCCGATATCGAGAAGATGGAGGAAATTCGCGCGCGGGTCGATGCGGTCGTCAAGGACGCGCAGACCGCCGCGCATCTCAAGGCGTGGTATTCGCAGCTCTGCAAGCGCCCCTGCTTCAGCGACGAATATCTCGATTGCTACAACCAACCCAACGTCACGCTGGTGGACACCGATGGCAAGGGTGTCGAGCGGATCACCGAAACCGGGCTGATGGTGGGCGGCAAGCTCTACGAGGTCGATTGCATCGTCTATGCTTCGGGCTTCGAATTCGGGGCCAACTTCCAGATGAAGACGGGCTTCGACATCAAGGGCCGCCGCGGTCAGTTGCTGTCACAATACTGGGCCGAGGGCCTGCGCACTCTGCACGGCCTCCACGTTCCCGGATTTCCGAACGCCTTCATGGTGCAGATGAACCAGGCCGCCAACATGGTGACCAATATCCCGCACAATATCGTCGATCACGCCAGAACGGTGGCACAGGTGGTCTCCTATGCCGAGAGCCAAGGCTATGCCGAGGTCGAGCCGACCGAGGAAGCGGTCTCGCAATGGGTCGAACTGATCCTGACCGGCCAGGGTTCGCTGATTGCCTCGACCGAGTGCACGCCCGGCTTCTGGAACAATGAAGGTCAAGGCTGGAGCAAGGAGTTCCGCCAGTCGCAGGGTCATCCGGGCGGGGCCGAGGGATACTTCAAGCATATTGATGCGTGGCGGAGATCGGGAACCTACAAGGGCCTCATCTTCAGCAAGTGAGACGGCCGCAGGGCTGGCCGCCGCGGCCTTCTTGCCTTGCAGGCGATAATCGATTGCATTAGACGGGGTTGGCGACTGCGCCGCGGTGGGGGTATTGATGCTGAGAAAGATCCTGATCGCCGTGCTGGCAATCGTCGTCATCGGCGGCGCAGTCGGCTGGTTCTACCGAAACGCGATCATGACCGCGCTGCTGATGCGCCGGATCGAGGCGACCAAGGAATATGTCGAGCCCACACGGGAGGTCGTGTGGGATCAGGGCCCGGCCACCGCCGATGCGCCCGTCTCCGAACGCCCCCCCAACGTGGTGTTCATCCTGTTCGACGATTTCGGATACAATGACCTCACCACCTTCGGCGGCGGGGTCGCCGACGGGAAGGTGCCTACGCCGAACATCGACAAGCTCGCAGGCCAGGGCGCGATCTTCAATCAGGCCTATTCCGGCACTTCGACCTGCGCGCCCTCGCGCGCGATGCTGATGACGGGTCGCTATCCCACCCGCACCGGGTTCGAATTCACCCCGATCCCCGATGGCATGGCCAAGGCGCTGCCGATCTTCGCCGCCGACATGGATCGCGGCGCCTTGCCGCCGACCGTGTTCAATGCCGCGTTCGACGAAGAAAAGATGCCCTTCAAGAATCAGGGTCTCCCCGGCTCGGAAGTCACCATCGCCGAACTGCTCAAGACCAAGGGCTACCACACCGTCCACATCGGCAAGTGGCATCTCGGCGAGGCGGCCGAGTTCAAGGCCAACGCGCAAGGCTTCGACGAGAGCCTCAACATGCACAATGGCATGTATCTTCCGGAAGACGATCCGAACGTCGTCAACGCCAAGCTCGATTTCGACCCGATCGACAAGTTCTTCTGGGCCCGGCTGCAATTCGCCGCGACCTTCAATGGCAGCAAGCCGTTCGAGCCGGGCGGCTACATCACCGATTGGTGGACCGACCAGTCATTGAAGGTGATCGAGGCCAACCGCAACCGGCCGTTCTTCCTCTACATGGCCCATTGGGGCGTCCACACGCCGCTCCAGGCGACCCGGGAGGACTTCGAGGCGGTGGGTGACATCAAGCCGCATCGGCTGCGGGTCTACGCCGCGATGGTGCGCGCGCTCGATCGCAGCGTCGGGCGGATCATGGCGAAGCTCGACGAGGAGGGGCTTGCCGACAACACCATCGTGGTGCTCAGCAGCGACAATGGCGGGGCCGGCTATGTCGGCCTGCCCGACATCAACGCACCCTATCGCGGCTGGAAGATCACCCTGTTCGAAGGTGGCATCCGGGTGCCGATGTTCGTGCGTTGGCCCAAAGCCATCAAGCCCGGCACCCGGATCGAAACCCCGGTTGCGCATATCGACGTCCTGCCGACGCTCGCTTCGGCAGCCGGCGTGCCCCTGCCCGCCGATCGGATCATCGATGGGCGCGACATGCTGCCGCTCGCGACCGGGGGCGGCGCGTTCTCACGCCCGAACAATGCGATCTTCTGGCAATCGGGCGCCTATCAGGTGGTGCGCGCGGGCGACTGGAAGCTGCAGATCGACGGCACGCGCAAGAAGACGTGGCTGTTCGATCTGGCCGCCGATCCCACCGAGAAGACCAATCTCGCTGGAACGCGGCCCGACAAGGTCGCCGAGCTCAGGCAACTGCTGGCTGCGCATCACAAGGGTGCGGTCAAGCCGCTCTACCCCTTCAAGCTCGCCAGCCCGGTGATGGTCGACAAGACCGAAGCGCAGACGGCTGTTCCGGGTGACGAATACGTGATCTGGCCGAACTAGAGTCTGTTTCAGTAGGGTGGAAGCGCCTGCATCGCGTCAGGAAGTCCGCTGGATAGGAGTGGTTCGCAGCAGGGGCTGGTTGCCCCTGCAAGGGCCGCGACGCCGCCAGCGGGCTTCCTGACGCGACCCCGGAGGGGCGGGCCGCTTTTGACCCATCGCCGCGGAGCCAAAGGATTCTGGCGTCGGTCACTATGCTTGAGCATGGCTCCCTCCTCTCTCCTTGCGCTGGGCCAAAATCGGCTCCGTGCAGGCGCTTCCACCTTACTGAAACAGACTCTAGGGGCCAGCGCCCGCCGCTCCCCTTGATCGACCCCGCCTCCGCACCTGCCGTGGAGGCGGGGCTTTGGCGCGCCCGCATCCGCGGGCCGTTGGGTTCGTCCTGATGCCTCAAGAATTCCCGGAAGAGGCCGCGCTGCGCGCGCAAATCTCTCCTTGCAGAACCCCGAATAATCTTTCACATTAATGCATCGCAGTAGACTGGGGCTTGAGCCCGGCGCTGCCCGAATGGAGGGGATATATGGCAAGGACAACCAATCGGCATCTCGCGCAGCGGTTCAAGGTGGCGCTGTCGGCAGGCACGGCGCTGCCGGTTCTTCTGCTCGGAATGAGCGCGCCTGCACTCGCGCAGGAACAGCCGGAGGCCGATCAGGAAGGCACTGCCGTGTCGTCGCCGCGCGTCGGGGATATCGTGGTCACCGCGAACAAGCGCGAGGAGACCTTGCAGGACACGCCGATCGCGGTTTCCGTGGTGGAGGCCGAAGCTATCGAACAGGCCGAGATTCAGGACCTGCTCGACCTCCAGACGCTGGTGCCCTCGCTTGCCATCCGGCAGGGGCAGACCTCGGGCAACACCAACTTCTTCATCCGTGGCTTCGGCAACGGCCAGAACGCCATCGGGCTCGAGCCTTCGGTCGGGGTGTTCATCGACGGGGTCTATCGCTCGCGCTCGGCGGCCTCGATTTCCGACCTGCCGAACCTCGAGCGGGTCGAAGTTCTGCGCGGCCCGCAATCGACCCTGTTCGGCAAGAACGCCTCGGTCGGCGTGA
Organism: Erythrobacter sp.; assembly: GCA_013822695.1. GTDB lineage: Bacteria > Pseudomonadota > Alphaproteobacteria > Sphingomonadales > Sphingomonadaceae > Erythrobacter. The sequence goes on from PNKW01000011.1 coordinate 50,774, forward strand.
TCTCGGTGACCACGCGCAAGCCGCAATTCGAATGGGACGGCCATCTCGAATCGAGCTTCGGCAATTACGGCCTGCATCGCTTCGAAGCCTATGTCACGGGGCCCGTCACCAACACCGTGGCCGTGGCGCTGGGCGGCAATTTCAACCGGCGCGATGGGTATGTCGAGGATCTTGGAACGGGCGACGACTACAACGAGCGAGACCGCTGGGGCATCCGCGGCGACATCCTGTGGGAGCCCTCGCTCGATGTCAGCTTCCGCCTGATCGGCGACTACGACAAGATCGACGAGAATTGCTGCATCCTCACCAATCTGGTCGAGGGCCCGACCGGCGCCAGCATCCGCGCGCTGGGCGGGCAATTCGTCTCGGAAGACCCGTTCTCCTAGGATGTGAATTACGACATCGTGCCGACCAACCGGATCGAGAACTACGGCGTGTCGCTTCAGGGGGATATCGACTTCGACTTCGCGACGCTGACCAGCATCACCGCCTATCGCCATAACGACGTCGCCTCCCAGTTCGATCCCGACGCGACCAGCCTGGAACTGTTTGCAACAAACTCAGGCCAATCGGAAATCGAGACCTTCACGCAGGAAATCCGGCTGCAGTCCAATGGTGCGGGCAAGCTGGTCGACTGGATGATCGGGGGCTTCTATTTCGATGAGCGGCTCCAGTCCGGCAACGACCTGTTCTATGGCACGGATTTCCGGCCTTACCTTGGCGCGCTGCTCGGCAATCCCACGCAGGTTGCCACATTCGAGGCCGCTGCCGGGGTGCCGCCCGGCACCTTTGCCGCACCCGGACAAGGCATTTCGGAGAGGAGCGAGCAGGACAACACCGCCTGGTCGGTCTTCGGCAATGTCGACGTGCATCTCACCGACCGCCTGACCGCCACTTTCGGGGTCAGCTACACCGAAGATCGCAAGGACGTTTCGGTCACCGCGCTCAGCACCGATGCGCTGGCTGCGGTCAATCTCGACCAGCTCGGCTACAATGCCACGCTCAGGAACCTGCTGGCGGCGCGCGGCGTGAACTTGCAGAATCCGGCATCGGTGGGGCCGTTCGTCGCAACTAATCCGGCCATCTACGCGCAGATCCAGCAGCAGGCCTTGGCGACCGCACTCGGCACCGGGAACCCGTTCAATGGGCTGCGGGCGCTGCAATTCTTCCCGCCGTTCCTCAACTTCCCCAACGCGGTGGAAGACGGACAGTCGCGCGACAACAGCACCGATTTCACGGCCCGCCTCGCCTATGAGCTGACCGATCAGATCAGCATCTATGCGTCCTACGCGACGGGCTTCAAGGCGAGCTCGTGGAACCTGTCACGGCAGAGCCGGCCGACAGCCGCGATCCTTGTCCCAGGCAATCCGGTGGTCGATCCGGTCACCCGGCAGGTTCTGCGGGCGACGCCAGCCTCGCCTGTGACCGATGCAGGTCTCTATACGACAAACCTCTTGCCCGGGACACGCCTCGCCTCGCCCGAGGATGCCGAGGTCTATGAGCTTGGGATCAAGGGCACCTTCGACAACTTCGCCTTCACCCTCACCGTCTTCGATCAGACCCTGAAGAATTTCCAGACCACCGTGTTCACGCAGAACGGCTTCGTGTTCGCCAATGCGGCCGAGCAATCGACCTTCGGCGTCGAGGTCGATTTCCGCTGGAGCCCGCTCGACGGACTGTTCTTCACCGGCGGCGCGACCTTCCTCGATCCGGTCTATGACAGCTTCCCCAATTTCGGCCCGGGCATCGACATCTCGGGGCAGCAGCCGCAAGGGGTAGCGGAGACCCAGTTCACGCTCGGTTCGAACTACAACTTCACCATCGGCAGTCTCGACGCCTTCGTGCGGGCCGATTGGCAGCATATCGGCAATTCGCCGCTTCTCGACGATCCGAACGAAGCGGCCCGGCTGGTGGGCAGCGGCTTTTCGCGCGAGCAGAACCTTGTGAACATGTCGCTCGGGATCAGGACCTCCGGCGGCTTCGCGCTGTCCTTGTGGGCGCGCAACCTGTTCGACGATCAGCATATCGTCTTCGCCTCGCCCGCCCTGGCACAGGCCGGCACGATCAACGGCGCGCCGAACCAGCCGCGCACTTACGGGGTGACGCTCCGCAAGTCGTTCTAGCCGTTACGCTGAAACCAACGCGGCCCCGATTGCAGGAAAACCTCAGGAGCCCAGCTTCCTGAGGTTTTCTTCGTGGGTGGCCCGATCGATCCGGTAGGTGGCAATGACCGCGATCATCGCGATCCAGAGCGCCAGCACGAGCGGCACGTAATAGGCCCCCATCCGCCAGATGGCGTCGGCGCTGACCTCCTCCGGCTTGGCGCCCGGCGAAACCCCGGCGAGCGTCAGGATCGTCGTTGCCGCCATCACCCCGATGCCGCGCACGGCCTTGTCGATGAAGGTCTCGGCCGCGATGAACACGCCCTCAGATCGCCGGCCGGTCTGCAATTCGCTGTCCTCCACCAGATCGGCCAGCATCGATGCGAACAGGATCTGGAAACAGATGATCAGCCCGATATCGAGGATGTTGGTGATCGTGACGAACCAGAAGATGAAGGGCGTCCCGTTGGGCGGCAGCAGATCGAGCAGTCGCAGGATGATCGGCACCGGCGCGCCGATGAAGGCCACCAGCCCGACAAGGATCGCACCGCGCTTCTTGCCCAGTCTGCGCGAGACGAAGGGTGCCAATACCAGCCCGATGCCCGCCGCGACAAAGGTGCCGACGAAAATCGCGCCCGTCTGGCGCTCGTCGAACCCCCAGAAATAGGTGAGGAAATAGAGCGAAAGACCCGCGGCGAGCCCGCCCGCGATCGCCGCCAGCATCGCAGCGACGAACAGCGACAGGAAGGAGCGGTTCGAAAGCGTCTCGATCAACTCGCCGAAGATCAGTCTGATCGTGAGCATGCGTGGCGGGGGAGCGGACTTCAGGTAGGGAATGCGCGCGTGCGTTCCCGCAGCGCTGATGAGGATCGACAGCAGGATGGTCAGCGCCCCGACGAGGCCATAGATCGGGTAGGCATCGCGATTGAACCGCCCGTCGGCAATGGTGGCGGTGACGAACATCGGGAACAAGACTGCAAAGGCCCATACCGACACCGCATTGCCGCCCACCCACGCAAGGGAATACCGCAAGCTGTAGAGCGCGGTGCGCTCATGATAGTCCGGCGTGAGTTCGGGCACGAGCGCGCTGGCCGGGGTGCGGTAGAATGTAATCGCCGTCCGCACGATCACCGCAAGCGTCACAAGGTACCAGAACAGCACGGTCTGGCTGGCGTTTGCGGGCGGCGTCCACAGGAAATAGAAGCTCGCCGCCAGCGGGATCGCCGAGGCGTAGAGGAAGGGGTGACGCCTGCCCCAGCGCGAGCGCAGATTGTCGGACCAATAGCCGACCACCGGATCGCTGATCGCATCGCACACCAGCGAGATCAGGATCGCCAAGCCGACCAGCCGCGCGTCGAGGCCGACCACCTGACTGTAGAAGATCAGCAGAAAGAAATCGAATGCGGCTGCTGTGACCCCCGGGGCGATGGCGCCGACGCCAAAGGCGAGCTTGGTTGGCCGCGACAGCGGCGGCGACGCGGCGGTCTGCTTGAAGGGATCGGGCGCACCGCTTTGATAGTCCACGCGTCGCATCCCCCGAGTGTGAAAATTGCAAACGAGGTGAACCTGTTCTCTTCTTGGCGGTTCCCCTTCGGGTGTGATATCCCATGGCTCACATTAATGTGCAATATTAGATTAGAGAACCATGTCCCAGTCGACGCATTCCGACACGCGAACCGCCCTGCTTCAATCCGCACAGCGCCTGATCGCAGAGAGAGGCTTGGGCACGGTCTCGGTCAAGGACATCACCCGCGCTGCCGGAGCCCGCAATCCGAGCGCGGTGCATTACCACTTCGGCAACCTGGAAACGCTGATCAAGGAAGTCTTCACCCAGCGTTACAGGGCGATCGAGGCGGAACGCGCCCTGCGTCTCGCCAAGGTCGATGAAACCGATCCGGCGCGCCGGCTTGCCGCGCTGATGGCAGCGGCGATTGCCCCCTTCATGGACTGCTGCCTTGATGAGGAGGGGCGGCTCTATGTCAGGTTCTGCCTCCAGTTCTCGTCCGATCCGCGCTTCAACCTGCTCGAGCTGGTCACCGAATACGGCATGCCCAGCCTGCTCTTGCTGCGCGCCAAGGTGGTCGAATGCGTGCCCGACATTCCGGAAAACGTGGTGAACGCGCGCCTGCGCCAGGCCTTTTCCATCGCGCTCTTCCAAGCGGCGGACTATGCGCGCCAGCTGGAGGCCGGCTTGCAGATCGCGCCCGAACACGCTGTGAGCGAAGCGGCCACGACACTGGCCGGCTATATCAGTGCCCGGATCGGATGATCGGGGCACTCGCCTGCCGCAGGCTCCGACCTGAAGAACTGTCCACGGGGAGCAGGCCGAAGGCGTCAGAAGCATCGGATCCGAACCGCGCAGTTTGGGAAACAGCGAGCACAGCGATAGGCGTCACAACGGCCCAAGGCTCCATTCGTAGCCGCTAGAAACGTCGGGCTCAGACCAAGGCGCTTCCACCCTGCTGAAACAGGCTCTGGAACTGCCGATCTTGATTGCCTTACCGGACGGCTGTTTTCCGCCTGTCCGCATCCGGAAACCGCTCTACGGCGTGTCGACAAGCTTGCTCCGGCTTCTGTCGGCGTCCCGCTCGTGCCGCGCAGGTCGTGAGAGTTTCCGCAGCACGTCGATGCCTGCCCCGAGGACCCATCCGGCACCGATGATCATCAGCGGCCATAGTGCGGGCATCCAAACCCCTTCGCTGACAAACCGGTCGCGCACTTCGTAGATCAGTGGCGAGGTGCTCAGCCAGATCAGCACGGTCGCGCTCGGGGCGACGGCGGATAGGGGCACCAGCGCGCTCAAATACCATGGGAAAGCGACCGGGCTCAGGATCAACGGCGTTGCCAGGGCAATCTGCGCCCCGACCACCGGCCGCTTGCGCGCGACAATCAGGACTGCCCCCCCGGCGACAACCGCCAGCGCACCCAGCACCGCCAGCAGTCCCGCGCTTGGCAAGTAGGCTTCGAGCAAGGTGAACAGCGGCGATCCATTGCGCCACTTCTCGAAGAACACCGGCAGGCTGCCGATTGGTCGCCAACCGCCTGCGAAGGCGAGGCCGTAAACCCCGCCAACCGTAGCAATCGCTGCACCCGCCATCCGCGCGCCGCCTCGCCATCCTGCAGCCACGACAAGCGCCGCCAGCACCGCACCGGGCAGCAGCTTGACGCCAATCCCGAGCCCGAGCAGAACGCCCACCCAGCCCGGCCGCCGCGCGTCAAATGCCAGCAGCGCTGCGACGACGATCAGGGCAACCACGCTGTCGATATGGGCGCCGACCCCGGTTTCGAGCACCAGCAGCGGCGAAAGTGCGACGAGCGGCATATGGCGCTCGAGCCCGCGGCGACGCAGCAGCCGGAGCGCAAGCGGCACCAGCGCAATGCCCGCGAGGCTCGCGATCAGTTTCCACACCCAGATGCCCCACTCTGGCCCGGCCAATGCCGACAGGCCAAACAGGCTGAGCGCCACGGGAGGATATAGCGTGGGGTAGGCGGCATGTTCGGGCGGGGTTGCCCAGATTGCGCGCAGCCCGGCCGCCAGCTCATCGGCGGGCGCCACGGTATAGGGATCGAACCCGGCCAGTGCGACTGCACCATCCCACAGATACCGCTCGGCATCATTGCTGCTCAGCATGGGTGCCGGGATCAGCAAGATCCGCGCGGCAAGGCCGGTGAACAGGATCAATGGCAGGTGCGCCGCTCGTCCCCAACGCCACGCTGCCAGCATGGCAGCGGTCATCAGCCCGTGCATGACGATATAGGCCGTTCCCGTCTGCGCCGGGGCTATCGCGGCGATGCCATAGACCGCGAGGCTTGCCGCCAGAAACCCGGCGCAGGCGAGCGGCGTGATCCAACCCGCAGCGGCGGACATAGCAGGCGGCGATGCGGCAAGGCCGCTCTTCATGCTGCGCTCAATTGGCGCGGTACGGGTCGCTGCCGAAGCGCCTGCACGCTGCCGATCCCGATGGCCAGAAAGCAAGCCGCAAACAGTGCCGCAAAGGGCGCACTCTGCCAATGGTGATGCCCCGCCAGCCACACGGCCCATCCCGCAAAGACAAGCCCCAACCCAATCTCGGTGCGTTCACCAAGCCGCGATCGCGATGTCCGATAAGGTGCGCTCCGACGGTCCGATGCGGCGCTGCCCTGCTTCGGCGTGCGCACGAACCCGCTGCGAATGCCAAGCAGCGCCTCGATCACAGCGCGGCAATTGTTCAACGCCAGCCCGATCAGCAACGGCATCAGCAAGACCACCTCATGCAGCCGCGCAGGCTTGCCAGCCCCCAGATGCAGCGCGCGCTGGCCCAGCAGGAAGAACGCAAAATTGCTCAGGCTCGTCATGATCAATAACGGCACATCGATCCATAGCAGCGCATCGAGGTGATAGGCTTCGCGCACGGCCACGCCAGGGATGAACAGGATCAGGCATTCGATGATGAACAGCAGATAGGCCAGATTGCTGGTCAAGTGCAGCGTCGCCTCGATCTTCACCGGCAGCGGCAGCTTTGCGCGCCAGATCGAGGGAAGCAGGCGCAGCATCACCTCGATCGATCCCTTGGTCCACCGGTGCTGCTGGGTCTTGAACGCGTTCATGTCAGCAGGCAGTTCGCTGCGGCATTCCACTTCGCCCAGATACACAAACCGCCAGCCCGCCAGCTGCGCGCGGTAGCTGAGGTCAAGATCCTCGGTCAGCGTATCCGCCCGCCAGCCGCCCGCATCGCGGATCGCCTGCTTGCGCCAGATGCCGGCCGTGCCGTTGAAGTTGAAGAACAGCCCCCGTGCGGCGCGCTGGCGGTGCTCGATCATGAAATGCGCATCGAGCAGCACCGCCTGGACGCGGGTCAGCAGATTGCGATGGCGGTTGAGATAGCTCCAGCGGGCTTGCACCATGCCGACGGCAGGGTCGGCGAGAGGATCGATCAGCGCGCGCAGGAAATCGGGCGCCGGAACGAAATCTGCATCGAGGATCAGCACAAACTCGCCCCGCGCCTGGTCCAGCCCATAGGCGAGCGCACCGGCCTTGAAGCCGACCCGGTCGGGACGGCGGATATGGACGATCTCCACCCCCAGCGCCCGGTGATGGGCAATGCGCGCAGCAGCAATTGTGGCGGTCTCGTCGGTGGAATCGTCGAGAACCTGGATCTCCAGCCGATCCGCCGGATAGTCCAGCGCGGCCGCCGCATCGATCAGCCGGGCGATCACATGCCGTTCGTTATAGACCGGCAGCTGGACCGTCACCAACGGCAGTTCGGCGAACCGCTGGGGCGGGCGCGGCGGTGCCGACGACCGCCATGCCAGCCACGCCAGATAAAGCCGGTGGATGCCATATGCCGCCAGCACGGCCATGACGATGTAGTGTCCCGCTAGCAGGACAACGGCGGCAATGGCTTGCGCAATCACAGCTGGAATACGAGCGCCAGCTGGTAATTGGTGCCGGTCAGCGTGTTGTTGCCATAGAGATTGGGGGTTGCGGTGAATTCAGCCGCCAGTTTCTTGTTGAACCTGTATCCTGCGGTCAGCTCAAGCTTGGCGAGATCGAAGGCAAGCGGGATTGTCGGGTTGCCGTTGACGGCCAGCTGCGGCGTGTCGTTGCCGATGCTGAGCAGGCCATCAAGCTTGGTGCGCACATAGACCGAATTGCTCACATCGACGCCATATTCGACCAGGTAGCGGAATTCGTCCGAAGGCGCGCCGACCCGGTAGCGATAGCCGGCCTCAGCCACGACATAGCCTGCCTTGCCGAGCGAATGACCCAATTGGATGCGACCCTCGAAATCTTCCTGCCCATTACCGAGCGGCAGCGGATCGTTATCGCTATAGGCATAAGGTGCCTTGAACAGACCCTGCACCGCGACCACCACCGGGCCCTTTGACAGGTTATAGCGCAGGCCAATATCGATATCGCCCACGCCAGACGTTTCCTGGGTCGTCACATTGCCAGCCGCGTCACGATCGCGCCTGCGAATTTCCTTGATCGGAACCGATACGATGAGCGACAGATTGTTGGTGATGCCGGTTTCATTGTAGTACGTAAAGTTGAGGTCCTCGAATTCCTCAAGTTCCGGCTGATCGGTGCCGAACAGCGAATCTCCGGAGAAGTAATTGACAGCAGGCTTGTTGTAAGTCTCGCCTCCCTCCAGGGTCCAAGGCCCTGCAATTGCCGGCACCGGAGCAAATGCGCCAGCAACAACAATGGATTTGACCGTAACAAGAGGCAACCGAAGCGGGGCGGTAAACTTCAAGGGCATGGTCGTACTCCAAGTTGCTGAACACACGGCACAAAGGGGCCGATGCTGCAGGGTTCAAGCCTCTTGTCCGATCCGGGCATGATAAAGGTTACACCCGGAGCATCTTGCCAATTCCAACCCAATGTCGCGCCCCTTGAGCAGCCATTGATCGGCCGATTTCGCGTTGGCGCGAAGGAGCGCAATCGAGCACTTTCCGACCATACCCGCACTCGCCTGCGGGTGAACGCAGGGACGACTGAACACTTGCGGCACGATTTCCGCTGAAAACCTTGGATTTCAGGGGGTCGCCCAGACGCATAGGGATGGCGATGGACGGGGAATTGGAGCGGGTGAAGGGAA
>PNKW01000012.1 GCA_013822695.1 Erythrobacter sp.
TGTCACCATGCTCGGCACCGAACCCTTCTGGAACCTCACTGTCACAGGCGGCGAGGGGCTGTGGACCACGCCTGACAACCAGCCTGGCACGCCGCTGGCACTGGAGCGCTTTGCCGGAAACGGCGGACTCGGCTTCACCGGCACGCTTGGCGGCAAGCCGCTCACCGCCACGCTCACGCCCGGCCAGTGCAGCGACGGGATGAGCGACCGCAGCTTCCCCTTCGTCGCCACTATCGCTTTGGGCGGGGAGACTCTGCAGGGCTGCGGCTATACGGATACCCAGAAGTTCACCGGCCCCGAAGCGCCCTGAGGCGCAAGGGGCGCGCGACAAGGGGGAGAGAAAGCATGACCATGACCGGAGGCTGCCTGTGCGGCGCGGTGCGCTACACCTGCGAAAGCGACCCGCTGCTGTGCGTCACCTGCCATTGCAAGAATTGCCAGCGCCAGGCGGGCAGCGCGCTCTCGGTCATCGTCGGCGTGCCCGAGGACGCCGTCAGTTTCGAAGGCACGCTCAAGACCTACAACGACACCGGCGACAGCGGCGCGACGGTGCGGCGGCAGTTCTGCCCCGAATGTGGATCGCCCGTCTTCACCCGGGTCGACAGCCCGCCCGGGATGATGTTCATCAAGGCCGGGACACTCGACGACACCAGCATCCTGAAGCCCGCCTTTCACTGCTATGCCAAGAGCAAGCAGGACTGGGTCGACCTCGGCGATACGCCGAGCTTCGCGACGGTGCCCGAGGGGCTGTAACGCGGCTCTAGAACAGGCCGGGAAGCTCGCGCTGGGCCGGAATGGGCTGGACCGGCTGGAGCAGCTCGCGGCTCGGAAGGTTCAGCCCGGCGCGCGTGTTCTGGCCGCCAATGTCACCGCCACTGCTGGCCGAAGCCGAGCCGCCAAACGGCGTGCACGACCGCCCGGCAAGGAAATCGAGCGCCACTGCGGTCGATGCCTCGCGCGGATCGCCGAAGGGCCGCGTGATATCATCCGCGGCGCGGCAGGTGTTGGGCACGAAGGGCCCGAGCCCGAAGAAGTAGTCGCCCTCGTCATCGGCGTTCAAGGTCTGGAAGGTCACCGCCCGGACGCGCAGATCGCAGGCCGCCAGATCGAAGCCGAACTGGCCGACCGGCTTGCCCGAGGTATCCGCGCCGATCAGCGCGACATTATTGCCGAGATAGGGCAGCATCGCGTTGATCACGAGCTCGCTCGCCGAAGCGCTGGCATTGGTGGTGATGAAGGCGATGCGGGTCGGGGCGATGGCATTGGCCTCGCTGCGGAACAGGCGCGTGGTGTTTTCCGAGGCCTTGGAGGGGCGCAGCACGGTGCGGCTGAAGACCTGGCCGGTGCGGCCCCGCCCCATCAGATCGCCCATCGTCTCGGCAACGCTCACCAGCCCGCCGCCATTGTAGCGCAGGTCGATGATCAGCTCGGTCACACCCTGCGCCGCAAACTGGCCATAGGCGGCCCGCAGCTGCTGGGCGGCATCGGAAATGATGAAGGTGCGGAAATTCAGATAGCCGACCCGCCGCCCGCCATCGTTGAGGATGGTCACGCCATAGCGATCGGAAATCGGATCGAGCGCGAAGTTGGTCTTGGTGATGCTGGTTTCCACCGTCGCCCCGCCCGGCTGGACAAAGCGCAGCACCCGCGCGACGCCAGGGTCTGACGGGCCGAGCGCGTCGACCACGGCCTGCGGCCCGCCGCTCGCCATCAGGCTCGAGACGCTTTGCAGGTTGGCGCTGGTGGTCCCGATTGCGGTGATCTCGCTCCCCCGGTCGAGCCCGGCGGCAAGGCCGTTGGCACCTTCATAGGCCTCGACCACGAACACGCGGCGCGCGGCGCTATCGAAGCTCAGGCGGATGCCGAACCCGGCGCTGGAGCCGGAATTGATCAGCGCGGTTTCTTGCGCGATCGAAGTGGCGAAGGTGAAGCCCTGGTCGCGGCCCTGCGCAAATGCGGGGGCGACGCGGGCGTCAAGGAAGCTCTGCACCGAGTTGAAGCTTGCCGGGTTGGCCGGGGCGAGCAGGTTGGGGAACAGATACCACTCGTTGAGCACGTCATCGGCAAAGTCCTGCTGCGCGCGCAGCGAGCAGGCGCCCGAGGTGGCCGTCGGGGTGGGGGTGGTGCCGCCGCCGGTGGCCGGGGGGGCAGAGGCGGTGCCCCCGCCCCCGCCACTGCCACCGCCACCGCAGGCAGCAAGCTGGAAGGCCAGAACGAGGCTGAGGGCAGTGCGACCAACACGCATGGCAGAAAACTCTCCGGGGCGTTCGCGCGATTCATCGGGTCAGGCGCGCGCCGACAGAAATGCCCCGCGATCCGCCCAAGAGCAAGCGTGCCGAATGGTAAACGCCCCGTTATGGCGCAAAAAGCGTGACCTTTTTGCCTGCATTTGCAGGGTTTTCCGCAGAAACCGCCGAAAACACCCTTGCCCCATCTCGCAAGCCGCATCCGAAGGGACTAGCACGAGGCTGAGAAAAGACAGAATCATGACGGATTTCCCCGCCTGGCTTGCACCCCATGTGCCCGCTCCCGCGCGTCATCCCGGTCTCGCCATCGCGAAGCTGGGTACGGCGCAAAGCATGGCGCGTGGCGGCTTTGCGCTAACCAGCCCGGCTTTCGGCAATGGCGAGGAGCTTGATGCAAGCTTCACCGCCGCCGAGGAAGATGCCGTCGCCCCGCCGCTTGAATGGAGCGCCCCGCCTCGGGCCTCGGCTGAACTGGTGCTGGTGGTCGAGGATGCATCCTCCCCCGCCAGCGCCGATCCCGCCTGCCACTGGCTGGTCTGGGGCCTCGCCGGCCAGCGCGGCAAGCTGCTCGAGGGCGAGGTGCCGCCGCGCACCGGCAAGAACGCCGTCGGCAATTCCGAATGGCTGCTGCCGTCCCCGCCCGAGGGCGAGACGCGCCACTACCTGTTTCAACTTTTCGCGACTGACCTGCCGCTGGTGCTGATGCCCGGCGCAGGGCGGGCGGAACTGCTCGCATCGCTGCAAGGGTCGATCACGGCCTGCGCGGTGCTCCATGCCACCTTCACCGGCGGCGGAGACGAGGATGCGGACTGGGAAGACGATGATTTGTGATCAACCTGCCACTGACATAAGGGAGTAGACAATGGCTGGAACGACCAACGCACTGCAGAAGCCGGTGACCCTTTCGGGCGATCTGGAAGCTGTGATCGGCAAGGGCCCGATGACCCGCGCTCAGGTGACCTCCAAGGTTTGGGAGTACATCAAGGCGAACGATCTTCAGGACAAGACGGACAAGCGCCAGATCAATCCCGATGCCAAGCTTGGCGCGGTGATCGGCAAGGACCAGATCTCGATGTTCAAGATGACCGCAGCGGTCTCGAAGCACCTGAGCTAAGCCTTACCGGCATCGGGGCCCCGGCCCCGCATCAGCGGCGCGCGATCCGGCAGGGTCCGCGCCGCTTTTGTTTGCCCGCGCTCATGCAGAGGTACGGCGGCGCATGGGCAGGCACTCGCCCACCCACAGCGCCAGCCAGATGATGAGCGGCTGCGCGAACATGCGCGGGACGTGGTAGCCAAGGCCGAGCCCGCCATCTGCCTTGGCCATGTCGAGCGCGAAGTGGTTGATGTTGGCAGGCCACACGCACAAGGCATAGAGCGCAAGGCCCCACCCGGCTGCCCGCCGCAGCGGTTTGGAGAGCGGCTGCACCAGCCCGACTGCGCCAAGAATTTCGGCTACCCCGGTCCACAGCACCACAGCCTCGGGCCAAGGCACCCAGGCGGGCATGATGGTGAGGAAGGGCGCGGGCCTGATCACGTGGATCACCCCGGCGGCGAAGTAGAACACCGCCAGTAGCAGGCGAAGGATGGTCTTCAACATGCGCCCGGTTCCCAGCCCGGCTCGGCCAGGCGGAAGCCCGCGAAGTCGAACCCCGGCACCACCACGCAGGAGACGAGGCTGTAGCCATGCACCGCCTCGCCAAAGGGGCGCGCCGCCTGCCATTCTCCGGGCGCGACGAGGCCCTGCAAGTGCTGGCCCGCCGCCACATCGGCGCCGAGGATCACCGACCGCGCGGGGCCTGCATCCGAGGCCGCAAGCCGCAGCTCGACCGGATCGCCCGCCTGCCACAGCCACAGCTCGGCCGCATCGACCGTGTGCCAGTGCGAGGCCTCGCCAGCGCGCAGCAGGAAGATGATCGCGGTGCCGTTCGCGCGGCCATCCGGCCCCGCCTCGCCGCGCCATGTCTCGCGATACCATCCGCCTTCGGGGTGGGCGGCGAGGCCCAATTGTTCGATGAGCTTACTCGCGCTATCCATGTCGCATACCCCTTGCCTGCTGCGTCACCTGTCGTGCAGGCGCTCTAGCTTCCGGAGCCTCCCCCATGCAACTCTCCGCGCCTTCCACCCTCGCAATCGCCGCCGCGCTGCTGCTGGCGAGCCCGCTCGCCGCGCAACCTGCCAAGCCCCCGCTCGTCGACGATGCCACCGCCGCCGCCACCGCCGCCGCCGCGCTCGAGGCCGCGCCGGTGTTCGACGGGCACAACGACGCGCCCGGCCAGCTGCGCCAGCGTTTCGACAACCAGATCAACGCCTTCGACTTCACCGACACCCTCGGTGAACACGGCCATGTTGGCGGCGATGACGGGGCGATGCACACCGATCTCATCCGGCTGAAGAAGGGCAAGGTCGGCGCGCAGTTCTGGTCGGTCTATGTGCCGCACAACGCCAACGAGGCGGCGGCGATCCAGCAGACCATCGAGCAGATCGACGTGACCAAGCGGCTGATCGCGCGCAATCCCGACAGCATGCGCTATGCGCTGACCGCCGATCAGGTCGAAAGCGCGATGCGTGAGGGCAAGATTGCCTCATTGCTGGGGATGGAGGGCGGCTATTCGATCGGATCGAGCCTTGCCGTGCTGCGCCAGTTCCATGCGATGGGCGCGCGCTACATGACGCTGACGCACAACTCCAACATCCCCTGGGCCGATGCCGCGACCGATGCGCCCAAGCATGGCGGGCTGACCGCATTTGGCATGGATGTGGTGCGCGAGATGAACCGGCTGGGGATGCTGGTCGACCTCAGCCATGTGAGCGAGGACACCATGATGGACGCGCTCGATGTGGCCAAGGCCCCGGTGATCTTCAGCCATTCGGGCGCGCGCGAGGTGACGCCCCATCCGCGCAACGTGCCGGACGCCGTGCTGGCCCGCCTGCCCGAAAACGGCGGCGTGGTGATGGTGGTCGCCCTGCCGCGCTTTATCGACGAGGACATCCGCCAGTGGGACGCGAAGCGTGCCGGCGAGCTGGCGCGGCTGAGGGTCGTCCACCTCGGCAATCCCGATGCCGCGACCGAGGCGATGAAGGCGTGGCTCGCCGCCAATCCCGAACCCAAGGCTTCGATCAGCGACGTTGCCGATCATATCATGCACATCCGCAAGGTCGCGGGCGTGGAGCATATCGGCATCGGCGGCGATTACGACGGCATGCCGATCGGCCCGGTGGGGATGGAGGATGTCAGCGGCTACCCCGCGCTGTTCACCGAACTGGCGCGGCGCGGGCTTTCGCAGGTCGAGCTGGAGCTGATCGCGAGCCGCAACATCCTGCGCGTGATGCGCGCGGCGGAAGCCTATGCCGCGAGCGTTCAGGACATGCCGCCGATCGAAACCCTGATCACTCCGCCCGCCAAGGCGGAGTGAGGCGGGGTCAGTGCGCCATGGCGAGCGCCGGGACGATCCAGACGAGGCTCATCGCGATCACCGCAAAAGCGAGGCTGAAGCCGAGCACATAGCGCAAGCCTGTGTTGCTGACCGCGCCGCGCGCGTCTTCATCATTGATGCGGATAGTCTCGTTGTCGTCGGCCATTGTCGCTCTCCCCGTTCTGTTTTGACGTTACGGAAGGAGTTTCCGTAACGTCAATCAACGGACGCAAGGCGGCAATGGTTCCCGGGGCCCTTGCGCTCAGTCGCGCAGCAGCTCGTTGATGCCGGTCTTGGAGCGGGTCTGGGCGTCGACGGTCTTGACGATCACCGCGCAGTAGAGGCTCGGGCCCATCGTGCCGTCGGGCAGGGGCTTGCCCGGCATCGAACCGGGGACGACCACCGCATAGGGCGGAACGCTGCCCATGTGGACCTCGCCCGTCGCACGGTCGACGATCTTGGTCGAGGCACCGAGATAAACCCCCATCGAGAGCACCGCGCCCTCACCCACGCGCACGCCTTCGGCGACTTCCGCGCGCGCGCCGATGAAGGCGTTGTCGCCGATGATGACCGGCTCGGCCTGCAAGGGCTCGAGCACGCCCCCAATGCCCGCCCCGCCCGAGATGTGCACGTTCGCCCCGATCTGCGCGCAGGAACCGACGGTCGCCCAGGTGTCGATCATGGTGTTCTCGCCGACATAGGCGCCGATGTTGACGAAGCTTGGCATGAGCACCGCGCCCTTGGAGATATGCGCCCCGCGCCGCACCACCGCGCCGGGGACCACGCGGAAGCCCGCCTCGCGAAAGCGGTTGTCGCCCCAACCGGCGAACTTGAGCGGCACCTTGTCATAGGCCGGCGCCCCGGCCGCGCCGCCATCCATCACGCGGTTGTCGTTGAGGCGGAAGCTGAGCAGCACCGCCTTCTTGAGCCACTGGTTGACCTGCCACCCGCCGTCGCCGTCGGGCGCGGCGACGCGCGCCTCGCCGCTGTCGAGCAGCGCCAGCGCCGCGGTCACCGCCTCGCCCACGGCATGGCCGGGGGTGACGGAGGCGCGGTCTTCCCATGCGGCTTCGATGGCGGTGATCAGGTCGTCATGCATGGGCTCTCTCCGGCGGATAGTTGCGCCCGAGCGCCTAGCCGCGAGCGCGGTGCTCGGCAAGCGGCGGCTGCATCGGCAGGGGCGGCATACGTAAGCCGCCCCGGCAGCCGCGCGCTACGCGGGCATTCCTGCAGCGAGGGCGAACTGATACGCCCGCTCCGCCAGCGGGCGGACCCGCTCGCTCATCGCCTGAGCGTGGGCGCTCGACGCCGTTCCGTCGATTACCCGCTTCTTGATCCCCTGCATGATCCCCGCAAGCCGGAACAGGTTATAGGCGAAGTACCAGTCCATCGGCGGCACCGGATAGCCGGTGCGCGCGACATAGCGTTCGACCGCTTCCTCGACCGTGGGGATACCCAGCGCCGCAAGATCCAGCCCCAGCAGCCCCGCGCGGCCATCGGCAGGCTGGAACCAGTTGAGCATCAGGTAGCTGAAATCGGCGATCGGATCGCCGAGCGTCGAGAGCTCCCAGTCGAGCACCGCGATGATGCGGGGCTGCGTCTTGTGGAAGATCACATTGTCGAGCCGGTAGTCGCCGTGGACCACGCTGGAGCCGTGCTGCGGCGGGATGGTCTGCGGCAGCCATTCGATCAGCCGCTCCATTTCCGGCATCAGCTCGGTCTCGGACAGCTTGTACTGCTTCGACCAGCGCCCGATCTGGCGCGCGCAGTAATCGGTGGGCTTGCCGTAATCGCCCATGCCGATCGCTTGCGGATCGTTGAGGTGCAGATCGGCCATGGTGTCGATCAGCGCGTGGTAATGCGCGCGGCGCTCGTCCGGTGTCAGGCCGGGGAGCGCGCCATTCCACAGCGACCGGCCATCGGCCATGCTCATCACAAAGAACTTCGAGCCGATCACCTCCGGGTCTTCGCAGAGGCCATAGGTGCGCGGGACGGGGAAGCCGGTCGGGTAGAGCCCGGTCATCGCCGCATATTCGCGGTCGACCGCATGGGCGCTGGGGAGCAGCTTGCCGAAGGGCTGGCGGCGCAGCACGTAGCTCGCACCGGGGGTGTCGATCCGGTAGGTCGGGTTCGACTGGCCGCCCTTGAACTTGGTGTAGCTGATTGGCCCTGCGAAGCCCTCGACATGGGCCTCGAACCAAGCGGTGAGCGCGGCGAGATCGAGCGCGTCCTTCTCGGTCACTGCGACCGTGCCGACCATTTCCTTGTCGAAGTCGATCTTGGGAGCGTCTGTCATCAGTCGAACACCACCACCGTGCGCGCGGAGTGACCGGCGCGCATCGTGTTGAAGCCCTCGTTCACCTGCTCGAGCGAAATCCGCTCGGCGATGATCGTGTCGAGATCGAGCAGTCCGCGCAGGTAGAAATCCACCAGACGCGGCAGGTCGACCGGGAAGTGGTTCATCCCCATGATCGCGCCCATCAGCTTCTTGCCACTGAGGAGGTCAAACGCGCCGAGGCCCACCTTGCAGTCGAGCGGCATCATCCCGAGGATCACCGCAGTGCCCCCGCGCTTGAGGCTGGCAACCGCGAGATCGGCCGAGGCCTGACGCCCGACCGCCTCGATCCCCCAATCGACCCCGCCGCCCGAGATGGCGATGATCTGCCTGGCGGCGTCTTCGGCCAGCGCATCGACGGTGTGGGTCGCGCCCAGCACTTGCGCCAGCGCGCGCTTTTCGGGCAGGGGATCGGCGGCGATGATCTTGCCCGCGCCCGCGATCTTGGCCGCGTTGATGACCGCAAGGCCCACGCCGCCGCAGCCGACCACCAGCACGGTCTCGCCGGGGGTCACCTTGCAGGCGTTGAAGATCGTCCCCGCGCCGGTCGTCACCGCGCAGCCGAGCAGCGCCGCGCGGTCGAAGGGCATGGCCTTGTCGATCGCGACGCAGGCGTGCTCGTGGATCAGCATCTGCTCGCTGAGGGCCGAGAGGTTGAGCATCTGCGCAACCGGCGCGCCATCGGTGAAGGCGATGCGCGCAGGCTCGCCCTTGCCCCGGCGCGTGTCGCCGCCAAGGCACAGCGCCATGCGGCCGGTGACGCAGAACTCGCAATGCCCGCAGAAGGCCGAGAGGCAGGAGACGACATGGTCACCCGGCTTCACGGTCTGCACCTGCGATCCGACCGCGCGCACGATCCCCGCCGCCTCGTGGCCGGGAATGGCCGGGAGCGCGTGGGGGTAGTGCCCGTCGATGAAGTGCAGATCGGAGTGACAGAGACCACACGCTTTGGTGTCGATCAGCACTTCATGCGGGCCGGGCTCGGCATAGGTGACTTCGGCGATGCGAAGGCCCTGGCCGGGGGCTTCAAGGATGGCGGCTTTTGCCAATGATGTTCTCCCAATTCCGCCCTCCTCTTCAGAGGAGGGCCGCGAGACTTGGTCGCGCGAGCGGCCTAGTCGCAGCGGGGTGGTGCTGCGGCGTCGCAGAAGCTCGCTTCGCTCGCCACCACCCCCCGACCCCCTCCTCTCAAGAGGAGGGGGAGTTAGGCGTCAGCGCGCCACGCCCATGTCGCCCGAGCTGAAGCTCTGACCGTCATTGGCCGCGCGCCCGTGGTTGCCGCGCAGGGCGTTGGCGGTGGGGCCGGGGCGGGGGGCGTGCTTGGCGAACTCCATATGCGCGATCGAGCGGGCGTGGACTTCGTCCGGCCCGTCGGCAAGCCGCAGGGTGCGCTGGTGGGCATAGGCCGAGGCGAGGCCGTAATCCTCCGACACCCCGCCGCCGCCATGCGCCTGGATCGCATCGTCGATGATCTTGAGCGCCATGTTGGGCGCCTGCACCTTGATCATCGCGATTTCCTGCTTGGCCGCCTTGTTGCCGACCTTGTCCATCATGTCGGCCGCCTTGAGGCACAGCAGGCGGGTCATGTCGATGTCGATCCGCGCGCGCGCGACGCGCTCTTCCCAGACCGAGTGCTTGTAGACCGGCTTGCCGAAGGCCTCGCGCTCCTGAAGGCGGCGGCACATCTTGGCGAGTGCCTCTTCCGCGACCCCGATGGTGCGCATGCAGTGGTGGATGCGGCCCGGCCCGAGGCGGCCCTGCGCGATCTCGAAGCCGCGACCCTCGCCCAGCAGCATGTTGGTGACGGGGACGCGCACGTCCTTCATCTCGACTTCCATGTGGCCGTGCGGGGCGTCGTCATAGCCAAACACGGGCAGGTGCCTGAGGATGGTCACGCCGGGCGTGTCGATCGGCATCAGCACCTGCGATTGCTGCGCATGGCGCTGCGCCTTGGGATTGGTCTTGCCCATCACGATCGCAATCTTGCAGCGCGGATCGCCGAGGCCCGAAGACCACCACTTGCGCCCGTTGATCACATAATGATCGCCGTCCCGCTCGATCCGGGTCTCGATATTGGTCGCGTCCGAGGAGGCGGTGTAGGGCTCGGTCATCAGGAAGGCCGAACGGATCTCGCCGTTCATCAGCGGGCGCAGCCACTCTTCCTTCTGCTCGCGCGTGCCGTAGCGGTGGAACACTTCCATGTTGCCGGTATCGGGCGCCGAGCAGTTGAACACTTCCGATGCCCAGCCAAGCCGGCCCATTTCCTCGGCGCAGAGCGCATATTCGAGGTTGGTGAGGCCGGGGCCGTCGAATTCGAAAGTCTCGTCGACATGGTGGTGGCTGTCATTGCGCGGCGGCATGAACAGGTTCCACAGCCCCGCCTCCTTGGCGAGCTTCTTCTTGTCCTCGATGATCTGGATCACCTTCCACCGGTCGCCCTCGGCGTCCTGTGCCTTGTAGGTGTCCATGTTGGGGCGCACGTGCGTCTCGATGAAATCGCGCACGCGGTCACGCCAATAGGCCTGCCTTTCGGTGGGTTCGAAGTCCATGGGGGTTCCTCTCTCGTCCTTGATCGAAATCGAATCTTTGCATGACCGTGGCAGAGGCTTCGGCCCCCGCCAAGCTCTCATTTTCAGGGCACGCCTGCCTGTGTGGGCACTCCGGCAGGCCCCCGCTCGCGGGCGATCCGGGCGGCGATGCGGGCCTCGTGATCGGCGCGGGAGATGGGGAAGCGCGCCAGCCAGAAGGCCGCCGTCAGCGCAAGCACGGTGGCGACCAGCAGGTAGGCGATCGCGAGGTTACGCACCACATCGGGCGCGACTGCCGCCTGCGTGGTGCCCGGCGCGAGGCCGACGATCTGCACGATCAGGCTGGTGAGCAGGATGCCCCCGCCAGTCGCGGCCTTGGTCACCAGCCAGTTGCCCGCATAGAACGTCCCTTCGGCGCGCTTGCCGGTGCGCTCCTCATAGGCCTCGACGATTTCGGCGACCATCGAGGTGGCCGAGATGATCGTCACCACGCCGAAGGTGTTGGCCGCGACCATGAAGCCCATGAACAGACCCGTAGATAGCACCGATCCGGTGGTGGGCCAGAGCCCGGCGAGGAACAGGACATAGGGCGTGGCCGCAATGGCGAGCGTCACCAGCGATCCCGCCGCGCCGCTCATCGGCTTGCCGAAGCGGCGGTGCAGCGGGCCGACGATCAGGAACATCGCCACAACCGACAGGCCCAGCGCCAGCGGGTAGAGCTTGAAGGCGAGCTCGCTGAACTGCCAGACATAGCGGGTGACATAGAGCGTGATCGAGAGCGTAAGCCCGGTGCTGACATGCGCGGCGAGCGCCCCGCAGGCGAAGATCACGAAAGCGCGTTCGCGGAAGGCGTCGAAAATCTCGCCGAAGGCCTTCCCCAGCGAGAAGGGCGGCGAGGTGGTCTCGGGCAGACGCGCGACATAGCGGTGCTGGCCCGCCGCCGATCCGATCACCGACACCAGTATGACAACCGCGCCGACCATCCCGAACAGGGCATAGCCATCAGGCTCGAGCTGCGACTGCGGGGTCGGCAGGAACACCGTGAAGGCGAGCACCGACATGGCGAGCCCGCCGAGCCAGCCCGACAGGTAGCGGTAGCGGAACAGCGTGGTGCGCTCGACGTAATCGGCGGTAATCTCGGGCACCATGCTGATCGAGGGCACCTCGCAGGCCGAAAGCAGCAGGCGCACGCCCACCGCCAGCACCACGATCTCCCAGAAGCCCGGCACCTCGGTGAAGGGCGGGCTCCACAGCAGCACCCATGCGAGCGCCAGCGGGACGGGGGCGATATAGAGCCACGGCAGGCGGCGGCCCCAGCGGGTATAGGTGCGGTCGCACAAGTGCCCGATCAGTGGGTCGACCAAGGCATCGATCACCAGCGCCGTCGCCAGCGCCGCGCCGACGATCCCGGCATCCACCCCCAGCACCAGATTGTAGAACGGCAGCAGGAAGAACGAAAAGCCGCCGTCCTTCACCCCGAAGGCGACCGCGCCGAAGCCGTGCATCAGTTTGAGCCGCCACGGAAGCGGCCCGGCCACAAGGCTCATCCGCGATTGCCTCTGCTGCTTGGCGATCTGCCGATTCCGGCCACGTGTCTCTCTCCCGTTTCGGTTTCGAACCTAGACCTATTGGCCCCGGCGTCAATCGTGGTCACGCTGACGCTACGGCAACCAATAGAGGCAAATTGGGCGCTTGCAGCCCAGAGCGAATTGCTCCTAACGTAAGCGTCAAGTGAGAGACGAGAGAGGAGAGTCGGCCGATGGCTGATCTGGAAGCATTCCGCAGCGAAACCCGCGCGTGGCTGGAGGCCAACTGCCCGCCCGAAATGCGCGAGCCTGTGCGCGGCGAGGACGACATCTATTGGGGCGGGCGCCGCGCGACTTTCAAGAACGATGCGCAGAAGGCGTGGCTCGAGGCGTGCATCGCCAAGGGCTACACCGTGCCGATGTGGCCCAAGCAGTATGGCGGCGCGGGACTTTCTCCAGCCGAAGCCAAGGTGCTGCGCGAGGAAATGGGCCGCATCAACGCCCGCCCGCCGCTCAGCAGCTTCGGGATCTGGATGCTCGGCCCCGCGCTGCTGCATTTCGGCACCGAGGGCCAGAAGCAGCGCTTCCTCAACGAGATCGCGCGCGGGGAAATCCGCTGGTGCCAGGGCTATTCGGAGCCGGGTTCGGGTTCGGATCTCGTCAGCCTTCAGACTTTCGGCGAGGACAAGGGTGATCATTGGGTCGTCAACGGCCAGAAGATCTGGACCTCCTACGCCGACCACGCCGACTGGATTTTCTGCCTCGTCCGCACCGACAAGGCCGACAAGTATCAGGGCATCACCTTCATGCTGTTCGACATGGCGAGCGAAGGGGTGACCACCAAGCCGATCCTGCTGATCAGCGGTAGCTCGCCCTTCTGCGAGACCTTCTTCGACAATGTCTCGGTGCCCAAGTCCTATGGCGATGATTGCCCGGCTCAGGTCGGCACCATCAACCGCGGCTGGGACGTTGCCAAGTATCTGCTCGGCCACGAGCGCGAGATGATCTCGGGCGCGGACGGCGGCGAGCGCGCTGCGGCGATCGGCGCGATGATGAAGCGCCATGCGGCGAAACTCGGCGATGATCTTGACCCGGTGCTGCGCGCCGAGCTCGCCAATTTCGATGTCGACGCGCTGGCCTATGCCGCGATGGGCGAGAAGTTCCTCGATGAGATCAAGGTCGGCAAGGCGCACCCCGCGCAGCCGAACATGATGAAATATGCCGGCACCGAGCTCAACAAGCGCCGCCACGAGTTGATGATGGCGGTCGGCGGTTCGCGCAGTCTCGAATGGGAGAGCGAGGCGACCGAAAAGGGCAAGCCCGCCAGGAACTGGCTGCGGACCAAGGCCAACTCGATCGAGGGCGGGACGAGCGAAGTGATGCTCAACGTCATCGCCAAGCGCATTCTGGATTTGCCGGGGGCGTAACCGCCATTCTCCCCTCCCGCTTGCGGGAGGGGTTGGGGGTGGGAACGCGCATCCGCTCGCAGGCCCACCCCGCTGCGACTAGCCAGCAAGCTGGCAAGTCTCGCTACCCCTCCCGCAGGCGGGAGGGAGGAATCTGGAGAGGGAAAACCAATGCCCCTGTATCACAATGAAGATCAGGCGATGCTCGCCGACACCGCGCGCGGCTTTCTTGCCGAGGAAGGCAATATCGCCAAGCAGCTGCGCCACTGGCGCGACCGCAATTGCAAGGACGGCTTCGGCCATGGCCTGTGGAAGCAGATGGCCGAGATGGGCTTTACGGGCATGCTGGTGGAGGAAGCCGACGGCGGGCTCGGGATGGGCCATGTCGAGGCGGGTATCGTGCTGGAAGAGATCGGCCGCAACCTCACGCCCTCGCCGTTCCTGACCTCTTCGGTGCTGGCGGCGACGGCGCTGAAGCACGGCTCGGCCGACCTCAAGGGCCGCTACCTGCCGGGTCTGATCGCGGGGGATTCTGTGTTCGCGGTGGCGATTGACGAGACCGCCAAGCACCGCCCGTCGCGGATCACGACCCGCGCCGAGAAGTCGGGCAATGGGTTCAAGCTGTCGGGGAGCAAGAGCTTCGTCATTCACGGCGGTAGCGCAGACATGATCGTGGTCGCGGCGCGCACCTCTGGCGGCGATGAAGATGCGGACGGGATCACGCTGTTCGCCGTGCCCCGTGACGTTGCCGGGTTGTCGCACGATCATGTGCGCCTCGTTGACAGTTCGATGGCAACGCATACGCGCCTCGATGGCGTCGAATTGGACGGCGATGCCGTGATCGGCGAGATCGACGGCGGGCGCGCGGTGCTCGATGCCATGCTGATCGCGGGCCGTGTTGGCGCGGCGGCAGAAGGCGTGGGTGTCGCGCGCGGGGCGATGGACATGACGGTCGACTACCTCAAGCAGAGGAAGCAGTTCGGGCGTTTGATCGGCGAGTTTCAGGCGCTCCAGCACCGCGCCAGCCACCTCTATTCCGAGGTCGAGATCGCCCGCGCGGCGACCATCAAGGCGCAGCAGCTGCTCGATGGTGGTTCGGCTCATGCCGACCTGATGGCGAGCGTAGCCAAGGCCAAGGTCGCCAAGACCGCGCGGCTCGCGGTGCAGGAAGGCGTGCAGATGCACGGCGGCATCGGCATGACCGACGAATACGATATCGGCCTCTACATGAAGCGCGACCGCGCGCTGGCCGAGTTCCTCGGCGATGCCAACTTCCACGCCAACCGTGTGGCGGAACTGAGCGGGTATTGAGCCTTCACCACCCCTCCCGCCTGCGGGAGGGGAGCGAGACTTGCCAGCTTGCTGGCTAGTCGCAGCGGGGTGGGCCTTCCCGGCCCATTCCCACCCCCGACCCCTCCCGCAAGCGGGAGGGGGGAATGGAGAGAAACATGGACATTCAATCACTTTTCAGCCTCGAAGGCCGCATCGCCCTCGTCACCGGCGGCAGCCGCGGGATCGGCAAGATGTTCGTCGAGGGCCTGCTCGCCGCCGGTTGCGCAAGGGTCTACATCTCGGCGCGCAAACCCGATCAGATGCAGGCGACCATTGACGAGTTCGGCGCAGACCGCGTGATCGGCATCCCCGCCGACCTCTCGCAGATGGACGGCATGGTGGCGCTCGCCAATGAACTGAAGGCGCGCGAGAGCCGGCTCGATATCCTCATCAACAATGCCGGTGCCGCCTGGGGCCAGCCCTATCTCGAATTCTCCGAGGCCGGCTGGCACCGGACGATGGACCTCAACGTCAAGACGCCGTTCTTCCTGACCCAGAAGCTCCACGACCTGCTGGTCGCGGGCGGCAAGGGCGGGCGCCCGGCCAAGGTGATCCACGTCTCCTCGATCGATGGCCAGCGGATCAACCCGTGGGAGACCTATGCCTACCAGGCCTCCAAGGCGGCGGTGATCCAGCTCACCCGGCGCATGGCCGCGCGGCTGATCCACGACAATATCGTGGTGACCTCGATCGCACCGGGAGCCTTCCCGTCCGAGATGAACAAGGCCGCCAAGGACGCGCCCGATGCATCGGCCTCCGGAATCCCCGCCAAGCGCATCGGCACGCCTGAGGACATGGCGGCCGCCGCGATCTACCTTTGCAGCCGCGCGGGCGACTATGTGGTGGGCGAGACGCTGACGGTCGATGGCGGGGTGGTCAACGCGCTGCTCCCCAACCACTTTGCCGACCCGAGCGGCGGCGGTCACTGATCGGTGCTGCGAGCGCCGCACAAGAAGGGCCGCCGGTTCGCTCCGGCGGCCCCTTTTTTGTACGCGGCTTAGGCGATTGCGGCCTTTGCCGGATCGGCATAGACTGACGCGTCGTTACACTTGCGAGGGCCGCAATCATGCTCAGATTTCCCAAGACTGTGTTCGCGGCCTGCGGGCTTGCGCTGATGCTGCCGGGCGCGGCCGTCGCCCAGCAAGCCGCACCCGAAGCGCCGAAAGCCGCGGAGGAGGAGGAGTTCCTGCTCGACGAGGCCCCCGCCGCGCCCGCCGAAGTCACGCCCGAAATCACCGCCATCCTCGAGCAGATGGATCAGGTGATCAAGGCGCTTGATGCCGGGGCGGAGCGCACTGGCAACAGCTGGCAGTTCACGCTGCAGGAGCGCACCATGCTGGTCGTCACCGATACCAACGCCGGACGGATGCGGATCATCACCCCGATCGCGATGGTCGAAGACCTGCCCGATGGTGCGATGCAGCGGCTGATGCAGGCCAATTTCGATACCGCCCTCGACGCGCGCTATGCGGTGGCGCAGAACCTTGTCTGGGGCGCGTTCATCCATCCGCTCGACACCCTCACCCAGCGCGATTTTGCCGCGGGGATTCTCCAGACCCATGCCATCGGCGAAACCTTCGGCACCACCTTTTCGAGCGGCGCCATCAGCTATGGCGGAGGGGACAGCAGCGCGATCTACGAAGAGCAGCTGAAGGCCCTGCTCGAAGACATCGAGCGCAACGCCTCCACCTGATCCGGACAAAAAACGGCCCACACCCCTCTTGCAAGGAATGTGGGCCGAAGTGGAGCGGAGAGAACAGCCCCCCCGCCCGGGTCGCGTCTCCGCTATTGCGCAAGGCGCGTTGCCGGTCTGTGACGGGCATCACGCCGTGCCAGGATGGAACGATATAGTCTGCCCTCCGCCTGCCGTTGCCGGGTCGCGCGCGCGTCCCTATCGTCGGCAACCGAAGGGGGCTCACATGATGCTCGATACGCTCGACGATCTCATCGCCCGGCTCGCGCCCGACACGCTGCTGCGTGCGCTTGCGCCCGGCCAGCTCGAACAGCTGCTGCGCGAGGCCACCCGGCGCGACCTGCGCCCCGGTGAGCCGATCATCTCGCAGGGCGACGAGGATGGCGACTTTGCGGTAGTGGTGCTGACCGGCGGGCTCAAGATCACCATGGTCAGCGCCAGCGGGCACGAGATCATCCTCAACTATTGCGGCCCCGGCGAGCTGGTCGGCGAAATCGCGATGCTCGACTCTGGCCCGCGCACCGCGACCGTGATCGCGGCGGTGCCTTCGGCGGTGCTGCTTCTGCCCTCGCACACCTTCCTCGCCGCGGCGACCGCCAACCCGGTCTCGGCCGCGGGCGTGATGCGCGAGCTTGCTCGGCGGGTGCGCCAGCTCAATCTGGTGATCGAGAGCGACCGCACCTTCTCGATGGCCCCGCGCCTTGCGCGCGCGCTGGTGCGGCTGGTCGATCCTGCGCGCGCGGATGGCCGGCTGCGCTACGATCCCAACCAGAGCGACCTTGGCGCCTTCGCAGGCCTTGCGCGTGAGAATGTCAGCCGGTTGCTTTCCGACTGGGAAGCACAAGGCGTGATCGCGCGCGAGGGCCGCGCGCTCCAGGTGCGCGACCTCGTCTATCTCCAGACCCTCGCCGAGTTCGGCGACGACGCGTGATGTCGGGTCGCGCTGTCGCGGGGCGGGGCGGCTGCAGGTTCGCGTCAGCGAACCTCGATACCAGCCTCAGCCCATGAGGCCCCGGACAAACGGGATCAGCCCCGTCTGGCGCATGCGCTTCATGCGCTCGGCTTCGAGGATCGCGCGGACCTTCTCGAAGCACACCCCGATATCGTCGTTGATGATGACATAGTCGTAGCCATCCCAGTGGCTGATCTCGGCCCGCGCGCGTTCCATGCGGGCGGCGATCACCTGTGCGCTGTCGGTGGCGCGGCCTTTCAAGCGGCGGTGCAGCTCGTCGATCGAGGGCGGCAGGATGAACACCCGCACTACATCCTGCTGGTCCTTCTGGTAGAGTTGCTGGGTGCCCTGCCAGTCAATGTCGAACAGGAAGTCCTGCCCCTCCTTCAGCCCGGCGCGGATCTTGCCCTTGGGCGTGCCGTAGCGATGGCTGAAGACCTCGGCCCATTCGTAGAAATCGTCCTCGTCGATCATCGCCTGGAACACTTCGGGCGAGACGAAGTGGTAGTGCACCCCGTCGATCTCGCCCGGACGCGGTGGGCGGGTGGTGGCGCTGACCGAGAGCCTGATCTCCGGGTCCTTGGCCAGCAGCATGCGCGACAGTGTGGTCTTGCCCGCGCCCGAGGGCGAGGAGAGGATGAACATCAGGCCCCGGCGGTGGAGCTGGTCTGCGGCATTGTGTGAGGATTCGCCCATGGGCTCCGTTGCACCAACGGGAGGGCACAAATCAAGCGGGGATCAGGATTCGCCCGAGGATGGGGGCGCGGGCGGCGCGGCCTTTCGGGCGCGGCGCTTCGTCTCGAGCCGCTTGCCCCGGTCGTAGAACACCTTGGCCGCGAGGCCGCCTGCGACCATCGCGAGACCCATCGGCGAACGGCGCGCGAGGCGGCTTGCGCCATAGAGCGCGAGGCTGGACGCAAGCCCGCGCTTGTCGACCAGCTTGGCGGCCTTGTCCGCACCGTGTCCCTTGACGAGCAGGCCCTTCTCCAGCCGGTCGCGCAGCAGGCCTCCGGCTGCGCGCAGCACGATATCGGCGATCACGAGATTGGTGCCGGCCGAAGGGCTGGGGAGCGGCAGGCCGCCCGGGCCTGTGCCAGCGGGCTTGCCGGGCGTTTCAGCGGGCGGCGGCGCCTCGGCCTTGCCGCGCCTGCCCCTCGCTGTCCGCCTGACCCCCGCCACCTTGCGTGCCTATTTCTTGCGGCCGAAATCGATCGAGACGACGTTCGAGCCGTCGGGATCGGTGTCCGGCCCGTCATTCTCGGCATCCTCGTGCGCCTCGGGCTCGAGCTCGCCCGCTGCGGCCTGGAATTGCAGGCCGAAATCCACCGCCGGATCAACGAAGGCGGTGATCGCGGCGAAGGGGATGGTCAGCTTGGCGGGCACCTGGTTGAAGGTGAGGCTGACCGAGAAGAGCTGCGGCAGCACCTCCAGATCCCAGAACTTGTTCTGGAGGACGATCGTCATCTCGTCCGGAAAGCGTTCGCGCAGGTGCGGCGGGATCGACACGCCCGGCGCGCCGGTCTTGAAGGTGATGTAGAAGTGGTGCGCGCCGGGCAGCGTGCCGCCGCCGCTGACAATCGAGCCCAGCACCCGGCCGACGACGGCGCGCAGGGCTTCCTGCACGATCTCGTCATAGGGGATCAGGCTATCGGGCGTGTCACTGTTCATGGCTGGACGGATTCGTGGCGGTATGCGCGTAGTTGGTCAAGGGGCTTTGGCGTGTTCGGGACGTGTCACGCCGCATTGACACCGGTATGGCCGCAATGCGCGGCCCGCTTGTCATGTGCCGCCAGCGGACTATAGCGCGGCTCATGGCCAGCACTCCCCCCCGCACCGGCGCGGTGAACCGCAACACCACCGAGACCAAGATCGCCATTGCCGTCAATCTCGACGGTAACGGCGCCTATGACGTTTCGACCGGGATCGGGTTTCTCGATCATATGGTGGAGCAGTTCAGCCGCCATTCGCTGATCGACGTGACGATGAAGGTGGAGGGTGATCTCCATGTCGACCAGCACCACACCACCGAGGATTCGGCGATCGCGCTGGGGCAGGCGATTTCTCAGGCGCTGGGCGACAAGGCCGGGATCGGGCGCTACGGCGCGGCCTATTCGCCGATGGACGAGACTTTGAGCCGGGTCGCTCTGGACATTTCCGGGCGGCCCTACCTCGTGTGGAAGGCCAAGTTCACCCAGGAACGTCTGGGCGAATGGGATACCGAGCTGATCGAGCACTGGTTCCACTCGGTCGCGCAGGCGGCGGGGATCACGCTCCACATGGAGCTGCTCTACGGCACCAACAACCACCACATCTGCGAAAGCCTCTTCAAGGGTTTCGCCCGCGCGATGCGGCAGGCGGTCGAGCGCGATCCGAGGAAGGGCGGTGCGATCCCGAGCACCAAGGGGCAATTGGGTGGCTGAGGTTGTGGCCCTTGTCGATTATGGGGCCGGTAATCTGCATTCCGTTCACAACGCCTTGAAGGCGGCAGGAGCGAGCGTCACGGTCACCGCCGACCCCTATGTGGTGCGCGCGGCGGACCGGATCGTGCTCCCCGGTGTCGGCGCCTTCCGTGCTTGTGCCGAGGGGCTGCGCGCGCTGCCCGGCATGATTGAGGCGATGACCGAGCGGGTGCATGTGGGCGGCGCGCCGTTCCTCGGCATATGCGTGGGGATGCAGCTTCTCGCCGACCGAGGCCTCGAATTCGGCGCGCATCCCGGGCTCGGCTGGATCCCCGGCGAGGTGCGGCTGATCGCGCCCTCGGACGCGAGCATCAAGGTCCCGCACATGGGCTGGAACGATGTCGCCATGCTGCCCCACGCGAAGGACCATCCGGTGATCGAGGAGGGTGAGGCCTATTTCCTCCACTCCTACCACTTCGCCGCGTCCGATCCCCACCATATCGCCGCCATGACCGATCATGGCGAGGGGCTGGTGGCAGCCGTCGCGCGCGACAACATCCTCGGCGTGCAGTTTCACCCGGAGAAGAGCCAGGCCTATGGCCTTGCGACCCTCCGGCGCTTTCTGGAGTGGTTCCCTTGATCATCTTCCCCGCCATCGACCTGAAGGGCGGCCAGGTTGTGCGCCTCGCCGAAGGCGACATGGACCGCGCCACGATCTACGGCGATGACCCCGCTGCTCAGGCGATGATCTTTGCCGACGCGGGGGCCGAGCACCTCCATGTCGTCGACCTCGACGGCAGCTTTGCCGGCGAAAGCCGCAACCGGGCCGCGGTCGAAGCCATCGTCGAAGCCTTCCCCGGCTATGTGCAGCTCGGCGGCGGCATCCGCGACGCGAAGGCTGTCGAGGGCTGGTTCAACCTCGGCGTCGCGCGGGTGGTGATGGGCTCGGCGGCGCTCAAGAACCCCGAGTTCGTCAAGGACATGGCCCGCGAGTGGGAGAACGGCATCGTCGTCGCGGTCGACGCGAAGGACGGGATGGTCGCGACCGAAGGCTGGGCGGAGGTCTCCGACGTCCCTGTCACCGACCTCGCGAGGCGCTTCGAGGATGCGGGCGTTGCCAGTCTGCTGTTCACCGACATTGGCCGCGACGGGTTGCTCAAAGGCGTGAACATCGAAGCCACGGTCGACCTTGCCCGACGCGTCGACATTCCGGTGATCGCCAGCGGCGGGGTGAAAGGGCTGGACGACATCCACATCCTCTCGCTCCACGCGCACGAGGGGATCGAGGGGGTGATCACGGGCCGCGCGCTTTATGAAGGGCGGCTCGATCTGGCGGCGGCGATTGCAATGGGCCAGAGAGCGGAGACGCGGGCATGATCCTCCCCGGCACGGGGAGGGGGACCATGCGCAGCATGGTGGAGGGGCAGTTGCGGCTGATCCGAACCAT
Organism: Erythrobacter sp.; assembly: GCA_013822695.1. Classification (GTDB taxonomy): domain Bacteria; phylum Pseudomonadota; class Alphaproteobacteria; order Sphingomonadales; family Sphingomonadaceae; genus Erythrobacter. The sequence goes on from PNKW01000012.1 coordinate 21,278, forward strand.
CGACTTTCGCGAGTGCGGCGCGTGCCCCTCCACCAGCTTCGCTGGTCCCCCTCCCCCGGTGGGGGAGGATTGCACATGACCGTCCGCATCCGAGTCATCCCCTGCCTCGACGTCGCCGAGGGCCGCGTGGTCAAGGGCGTCAATTTCGTCGACCTCAAGGACGCGGGCGATCCGGTCGAGCAGGCGCGCGCCTATGATGCGGCAGGCGCCGACGAGCTGTGCTTTCTCGACATCTCCGCCAGCCACGAAGGGCGTGGGACGCTGCTCGACATGGTGCGGCGCACGGCGGAGGTGTGCTTCATGCCATTGACCGTCGGCGGTGGGGTGCGCTCTGCCGAGGACGCGCGCGCGCTGCTGCTGGCGGGGGCGGACAAGGTCGCGGTCAACAGCGCCGCCGTCGCCCGGCCCGAGCTGGTGGGCGAAATCGCGGCGAAGTTCGGCAGCCAATGCGTCGTCGCCAGCGTCGACGCGCGCCGCACCCCGCGCGGGAACTGGGAAATTTTTACGCATGGCGGGCGCAAGCCCACGGGGATCGACGCGGTGGAATACGCGCTGAAGGTCGCCGACCTCGGCGCGGGCGAATTGCTCGTCACCTCGATGGACGGGGACGGCACCCAGCGGGGCTACGACCTCGCGCTCACCCGCGAGATCGCCGACGCGGTCAGCGTGCCGGTGATCGCGAGCGGCGGGGTGGGGAGCCTCGAGCACCTCGTTGCGGGTGTGACGAAAGGCCACGCCAGCGCGGTCCTCGCCGCGAGCATCTTCCACTTCGGCCACCACACCATCGCCGAGGCCCATGCGGCGCTGCGGGCGGCGGGGCTTCCGGCGCGAGGGTGATCGGCCTCATATGGACGGACGGGGCTTGGTTCACGCAGAGACCGCAGAGGAGCAGGGACCGCGGAGGGGTGTGCCCGCCGCGCCAGCGGCTTTCAGGATTTCACGCGAAGGCGCGAAGAGGGCAGTCGGCGCTGCGGAGTAGCGCAACATCTTCGCGCCTTCGCGTGAAATATCTTGCAGCTTCGCTGCCAGTGTAACACCTCCGCGGTCTCTGCTCCTCTGCGGTCTCTGCGTGAAACCCGTATTCTTCAGAACCCGTCCAGCAAGGTGAGGGGCTTTAAGTGTCGGCGCGGCTTATCTATGGGAGTGCCCATGGACACCCTGACCCGCCTCGAAGCCACGATAGCCCAGCGCCTCACCGCGTCGCCCGAGACGAGCTATGTCGCCAAGCTCCACGCCAAGGGCCTCGCCAAGATCGCGCAGAAGGTGGGCGAGGAGGCGACCGAGACGGTGATTGCCGCGCTCACGGGCGATGAGCACGAACTGGTGGGCGAGGCTGCGGACCTCCTCTTCCATCTGATGGTGCTGCTCGCCGAGAAAGGCGTGCCGCTTGCCAGCGTGCTCGCCGAGCTCGACCGCCGCGAGGGCACCTCGGGGATCGCCGAAAAAGCCGCACGGAGCCAAGACTGATGCCGATCGACTCGACCCTGCCCTACGATGACAACAACATCTTCGCGAAGATCCTGCGCGGGGAGATCCCTTCCCGGAAGGTCTACGAGGATGATTGGGCCTTCGCCTTCGAGGACATCAATCCGCAAGCTGAAGTGCACACGCTCGTGATCCCCAAGGGCCGCTATGTCAGCTGGGATGACTTTAGCGCCAAGGCCTCCGACGCCGAAATCGCCGGCTTCATCCGCGCGGTGGGCGAAGTTGCGCGGATGAAGGGGCTGGTCGAACCCGGCTACCGCCTGCTCGCCAATATCGGCGCCCATGGCGGACAGGAGGTGCCGCACCTCCACGTGCACGTCTTCGGCGGTCAGCCCTTGGGTCCGATGATCGCGCGGCGGTGAGCATTCATCGCGGCTTCACACGGACAAGGCATGGGATGGCGCGATGACCTCTCCCACTCCCCCCGGCGGCATCCTCGATGGTGCGCGGCACTTCTATGCGGTGCGCGTCTATTACGAGGATACCGATCTTTCGGGGATCACCTACCACGCCAACTATCTGCGCTGGTTCGAGCGTGCGCGTTCTGACCTCCTCAGGATGCTCGGCATCGACCAGCGCGCCGCTATCGAGAGCGGGGAGGGGGCCTATGCGCTCAGCGAGGTAAATCTGAAATACCTCGCCCCGGCGCGGCTCGATGATGATGTGGTGATCGAAACCCGCTGCACAGAACTCGGCGCAGCCAGCGTGCGAATGCGGCAGACTGCGCGCCGCGGTGACGACATTCTTGCCACCGCCGATGTCCGTGCCGCATTCATTACCCTCGACGGCCGCCCGCGCCGTCAGCCCGCCCCGTGGCGCGCTGCCTTCCAGACTTTCATGACCGAGGAACAGTAACCGCCGTGACGCTTGACCTGCTTGCCGCCGCCGCGCCCGCTCCGACCCGCCTCGATCCGGTGGAGCTGTTCGTTCAGGCCGACATCGTCGTTCAGACCGTGATGGTCGGCCTGATACTTGCCAGCATCTGGGTGTGGATGATCATCGTCTCCTTCAGCTTGCGGATCGCAGGGCTTTCCAAGAAGTCGCGCGAATACGAGAGCGAGTTCTGGGAGCAGCGCGACCGCGAGGGGCTGCTGACCAAGCAGATGCGCAAGGAAGTCCCCGCCGCCCGCGTCGCCGCTGCCGGGCTCGATGAGTGGCGCAAGTCCACCGCCAAGCAGCCGGTCGACCGTGACGCTACCCGCCAGCGGATTGCGGCCGTGATGGACAGCCAGATCGCGGAAGAAGCCGACGCGCTCGCCGGGCGCCTGAACTTCCTCGCCACGGTCGGCTCGGTTGCGCCCTTCGTCGGGCTGTTCGGAACGGTGTGGGGGATCATGAACTCCTTCTTCCAGATCGGCGCGCAGCAGAGCGCCAGCCTCGCGGTGGTCGCCCCCGGCATCGCCGAGGCGCTGTTCGCCACCGCCATCGGCCTGTTTGCCGCGATCCCTGCAGTGATCGCCTACAACTGCTTCGGCGGCGCGGTGGACCGGTATGAGGCGGGGCTGCAAAGGTTCGCAGACAAGCTCCACACCGGGCTGAGCCGCGAGTTGGACCGGGCGTGATGGGGATGGGTGTCTCCTCCTCGCGAGGGCGCCGTGGCAAACGCGCCCGCCGCGCCGCCATGTCCGAGATCAACGTCACGCCGCTGGTCGACGTGATGCTGGTGCTGCTGATCATCTTCATGGTGACCGTCACACTTCCCGCAGTGGGCGTGCCGGTGGAGCTCCCCGAAAGCCGCGCCGCGCCGGTCGAGGAAAAGCCCGACCAGATCACCGTCTCGATCGATGCCGCCGGCACGATCTATATCGAGGATGCGCCGGTGCCCACAGGCGGGCTGCCCGCGGCGCTGGAAGCCCTCAACCGCGGGGGCGAACAGCCGCTGGTGGTGCTGCGCGGCGACCGCAGTCTCGATTACGGCAGGGTGATGCAGGTGATGGGCGAGCTGGGCCGCGCAGGCTTCACCTCGATCTCGCTGGTCACCGACGGTTCAGTTAGCGCGCCATAACCGGGGACAGGATGGGAGAGATCGCGCTCAGGAACGAAGAGAAGATCGGCCTCGGCGCCGCCGTGCTGCTGCATGGCGCGCTGGTGGGCGTGCTCGCGCTGCAGACGATGCGCAGCGAAGTTGCGGTGTTCCCCGAGCGGATCAATGTGAGCCTCGCGACCGAGGTGGGGCTTGAGGCCGCCGCGCCCGATCCGGTGAGCGAGAGCCGCGCCGCCATAGCGCCCACGCTGGCGGACAATCCTGCCCCTGCGCCCGCCGCCGCCAAGCCCGAGCCTGCCGCGCGCGTTGCCCCGACCCCGCCCAAGCCCCCGGCGCGCGCCGCGACCCAGCAGCCCGCGCCCACCCGCGACCGCTCGCGCCCCGACCGCACCCCTCCCAAGCAGAAGACCACCCAGCCGAGCCAGATCACCCCCAAACCCGGCGGCGCACCGCGCGTCGGCGACGACTTCCTTACGGGCAAGGGCCCGTCGCCCACCGCCACCCAAACCGGAGTACCTGCTGCTACGATCGGAGCAGCGGAAAGGGCATCGATCCAGCAAGCATTGGCCCGTCAGGTCAAGCCGCATTGGACCTCGCCCCAAGGGCTCGATGTCGATAAGCTGATCTCGTTGGTGGATTTCAGCCTCAACCCTGACGGCACCCTCAAGGGGCGACCGGTTTGCAAGACCGTTCCCGGGAGCATCACCGAGGGCAATCGGACGCAGGCTGCGCTCCATTGCGAACGGGCGATCAGAGCGGTGCAGCTTGCTGCCCCTTTCAAGTTGCCCGAAGAGTATTACTCGGTGTGGAAGACCATCCGAGGCGCCCGTTTCGATAGGAATACATCACGATGAAGTCCGCGTTGATTGCCGCTCTCCTGCTCACCGCCGCGATGCCGACCGCTGCCTTCGCGCAGGATCTCGGCGCGCCCATCGGCGAGGATCAGCCGGTCGAGAAGGTCGGGGCCGAAGGCACGCAGGAGGCGGACGAAGGCATTTCCTTCACCGTCACCGACGAATCCGCCTGGTCCGATATCGGCATCGCCATCCCCGCCTTCGCCACTGACCGCGAGCGGCCCACGCCTGCCAACGAGGCTGGCACCGGGGCGCTGGGCCGCGAGATCGCGCGGGTGATCACCGCCAACCTAAGGAACAACGGCCTGTTCAAGCCGGTCGGCCCTGACAGCCTGCCGCAGCCCGCTTTCGCCGCGATCCGCGCGCCCGCCTATGGCGCGTGGAGCGGGCAGGGCGCGGAGATGCTGGTGCAGGGCTATGTCACCGCGCGCGATGACGGGCGGCTTGTGGTCGGCTGCTACCTCTACGACGTCCAGCTTCAGCAACAGCTCGTCAAGGAGGGCTGGGTGGTCGCCGCTGCCGACTGGCGGCGCGCGGCGCACAAGTGCTCGGACCTCATCTTCAGCCGCCTCACTGGCGAGAGCCCGTTCTTCGACAGCCGCATCGCCTATATCGCCGAGACCGGCCCCAAGGACCGCCGGGTCAAGCGCCTCGCGGTGATGGACAGTGACGGAGCGAACCACCGCTTCCTGACGCTGGGCAGCGCCACCGCGCTCACCCCGCGCTATTCGCCCGATTATTCGAAGATCCTCTATCTCAGCTACGTCGACGGCAATCCGCGAATCTATGTCTACGACATCGGCAGCGGCAGGCAGACGCTTGTGACCGAGAACCGCAACCCCACCATCGCCCCGCGCTGGTCGCCCGATGGCAAGCATATCCTGTTCTCGATGGCGGTCGCGGGCAATACCGACATCTACCGCATCCCGGCGACAGGCGGCACCGCCACCAAGCTCACCGACACGCCGGGGATCGACGTGGGCGGCTCCTACTCGCCCGACGGCAGCAGAATCGTGTTCGAGAGCGACCGGTCGGGCAGCCAGCAGTGCTACATCATGAACGCCGACGGCACGAACCAGAAGCGCATCAGCTTCTTCGGCGGGCGCTGCGCCACGCCCGAATGGAGCCCGCGCGGCGATCAGATCGCCTTCACGCGGATCGCGGGCGACTTCAACGTCGCGGTGATGAACACCAGCGGCGGCGGGCTTCGCGTGCTGACCCGCGGGTGGCAGGACGAGGCCCCGACCTGGGCGCCCAACGGCCGCATCATCCAGTTCTTCCGCACCGAAAAGAACACCGGGCGTTCGGGCATCTGGCAGGTCGACCTCACCGGCCAGAACGAACGCCGCCTGCCCACGCCTGTTGACGCCTCCGACCCTGCATGGGGCCCGATCCGCCCCTGATATCTTCCACGAAAGGAACCCCTGCGATGAACACCAAGCTTGCGACGATCCTGCTCCTCGCCTCGGCGAGCGCCCTTGCGGCCTGCGCCAAGAAGGCGCCCGACGACATTCCGCCCCCGCCGCTCGACACCACGCCGACCCCGACCCCGACCCCGCGCCCGACCACGCCGGCGGGCCCCGCTGTCGGCACCCAGGCGCACTTCGCGCAGGCCGTCGGCTCCTCGACCACGATCTACTTCGACACTGATCGCTACAATGTCGACACGCAGGACGCCGCCGCGCTTCAGGCACAGGCGCAGTATTTCGCGCGCTATCCGCAGATCACCTTCACCATCGAAGGCCACGCCGACGAGCGGGGAACACGCGAATACAACATCGCACTGGGCGAGAAGCGCGCCAATGCGGCCAAGGCCTACCTCGTCAGCCTCGGCGTCGATGCCAACCGCATCGCGGTGGTGAGCTATGGCAAGGAGCGCCCCGTGGCTCTGGGATCGGACGAAGGCTCGTGGGCGCAGAACCGCCGCGCGGCGAGCGTGATCATCAATTGAAGTGACTGGCGCGCCCCCCCTCAAGCCGAGGGGAGAGGGACGATCAACCTTGGAGCAGGCCGGGCGAAAGCTCGGCCTGCACCGCAACCGGCGCTTCGATTCCCGCCAGATCGCGCGCGCCGGTGACCACGCACAGCCCCGCGAGCGCGAGCACGCAGAACAGGCTGGAGAGGGTCAGTTGCTGGCTCATGGCGATAGGTCCTTTTGCAATGCAACATTTCACATTGCAACCGGTTCCCGTGTTCTCACGCCTTTCCATTTCGGGCCATAGCGCCTAGATTGACCGCGTGACCCAATCGACCAACGACATGACCCCCGGGACAGCCCGGTGAGCCGCGCGCGCCGGTCGATGGATTGGGGCTTCCCGCGCTGGCGGCCCTATGGCTCGTCGCAGGAGGCGGTCAATGTCCGCATCTGCGACCGTCACGGGTGTGACGAACCGGGCAATTGCCCCGCGCCCAAGGCCCCCAACAGCCGCGACCGCTGGTATTTCTGCCAGAAGCACGCGGCTGAGTATAACTCCAAGTGGGACTACTTCGAAGGCCTCGACAAGGCCGAGAAGGAGGAGCGCGCCCGCGCCGAACAGCAGGAGAGCGCCGGCTATGCCGAAAGCGCGCATTACGGCTGGGCCGGCTCGGGCGACGGCTCGCGCTCGGCCGACGAGATGCGCGCGCTCGAGGTGTTGGGGCTGGAGCCCGACGCCGATTTCGCTGCGATCAAGAAAGCCTACCGCGCCCGTGCCAAGGAAGTGCACCCCGACGTGAAACCCGGCGATGCCGCGGCGGCCAAGCAGTTCCAGCTGATCCAGACCAGCTACGAAGTCCTGCGCGCGGCGGAAGAGCGGCGCGAGTGGCGGGGCTGATCCGCTAGGGCGCGACTAGTCTGAGCCGGGCCCCGCAAACCCCTTGCCCTTCGAATCGATCTGCGGGTCGGGGTTGTCGTTCCACCACGGCACGTCGGTCCAGGGGCGCACATCGACCTCGTGGCTCCAGCAGTTGCGCGGCTGATGGGCGAGGTGCCAGTAGGTCTCGGCAAGGGCTGCGGGGTCGATAAGGCCGCCCTCGCCCTTGCCTGCCTTGAAGGCCTCGAACTTGTCGCCCAGCAGCTTGCCAAGCGTGTCGGGGGCGTCGACCGGGCCGTCGACGATGACGTGGGCGACATGGATACCCTTGGGGGCGAACTCGGCGTTGAGGGTCTGGCACAGCATCCGCCGCCCGCCCATTGCGGCGGCGTGGCTGTGCTGCCCGGCATTGCCGCGCACCGCGGCGGTGGCGGAGGTGACGAGGAGCGTGCCGTGGGGGCCGCCGTCGCGGGCGCGCTCCACCATGTGCGTAAACAGCGCGTGAGCCAAGCGGAAGACGCCATAGGTGCCGAGCTGCCAGCCGAGCTCGAAAATGCGGTGCGGGGTCTGGTCGAGCGCGCGGTTCCCGATCTGCGCGCCGAGATTGTAGAGCGCGGCATGGATCGGGCCGATCTCGGCCTCGGTGCGGGCCACCAGTTCCTCGATCGCGCCATCCTCGGCGGCGTTGAGGAGAGTGCCGGTGGCGCTGCACCCCGCCACCTCGATCTGGCGGGTCATGCGGGCGAGGCCCTCTGCGTCCGAACGGCGGGCGAGGACGGCGTGGTAGCCCCCGGCGGCAAAGCGCATCGCGGCGTTGCCACCGATCCCGGCGCCCGCGCCGATCACCAGGAACACCGGCTTGCGGCTGTCGGTCATGGCATCCTCCTCCCCCTTCTGCCCCGAGGGCTACCGGCGCTGTCACGCGCTTGCAAGCGAGGCGCGCTATGGCCCTACAGAAAACGGCAGATTGGCATGGCGCGCGCGAGGCGCCACCATCTGCCGGAGCCGCAAGAGCGTCACGGGCCGCACCCATCCATGATGTCCACGGGGGCAGCTGTTCCCCCATGCAAAGGGGAGTGAGGCATGAACGATCCGTTCCTGATGCAGCGAGAGCTGCGCTATGGTTACCCGGTGTGCGATCAGTTGCTCACTGGCCGTAATCTGACAGTCGGCTATTCTTGGTATTTCCGCCAGGCCAAATGGACGCTCGAGATCGTGCGGCGCGATTGGGAGCTGATCAACGATACCGTGCCCGAGTTCGAGAGGCTCGACAACTTCCGCGCCGACACTCGTATTCCCCAACGCTTCCGGGCGGGACTCAAGGCCTATAAGGGCAGCGGGTATGACCGCAGGCATCTGGTTGCGAGCGCCAACGCCGATCAGTTGTTGATCCAGAACTCGGAGACCTTTCTGCTCTCCAACATGTCGCCGCAGCACCCCGATCTCAACCGCAAGCGCTGGCGCGAACTTGAGGAGGCGATCCGCGAACTCGACGCGCGTGAGGACGTGCTTGAAACCTATGTGCTGACCTGTCCCGTCTTTTACTTCGGTGAGCCGATTGAGCGGATCGGCAAGAATCTGCCCGACTTCGGGATCAGCGTGCCGGTGCCACACGCCTTCATCAAGAGCGTGCTGATCGAGGATCTTGATGGCCGCCACAGGCTGTGGACCTTCAAGATGGAGAACCCGCCGCTGGTGGCCGATCCTGCGGCGCCCGATCCGCTGGCCAACCGCGATCTCGCGAGCTACCTTATGAAGACCTACGATGCCGAACAGCTCGTCGGCGGCAAGTTCTGGGACGGCATCTCGGGCGGCGATCTGCACGCGCCTAAAGGCGGCGGCAAGAAAATTGAGGCGATGTGGCCAAAGGACCCGAAAGCGAAGTTCCAGGGGCTAAAGCATGAGCCGCCGGCGCTCTAGACCAGCGCGGCGATCCCCCACACCACCGCGACGATCAGCACCGCCCCTGCCACATCAAGCAGCGCGCCCGCGGTCACCACCGCGCTGATGCGGATGCGCCCCGTGGCCCAGGCGATGGCGTTGGGGCCGGTGCCGGCGGGGAGCATGAAGCCCCAGCTCGCTGCCAGCGCCGCAGGCAATGCGAGCAGCACCGGATCGGCCCCCAGTGCCACCACCAGCGCGGCGACCACGGGGATGATGCCGGTTGCGGTCGCGACGTTGCTCGCGAACTCGGTGACCACGATCACCAGCACCGTCACCGCTAGCGCCACCAGCACCAGCGGCCATGCCTCAAGCGGCAGCAGCGCGGCGCCGATCCACTTGGCAAGGCCCGAGGCCGCCATGCCTGCGGCGAGCGCCAAGCCTCCGCCGAACATGAAGATGACGCTCCACGGGGCACGGTCGGCCTCCTTCCACACCAGCAGCGGCCGACCGGTGCCGTCGGGCAGCAGGAACAGCGCGAGCGCGGCGATGATGGCGATGGTGCCGTCGGTCCAGCTGCCGGGTGGCAGCGCGGCGGCGACCAGCGGCTGGGTGACCCAGGCGAGGAAGGTGATCAGCGCGATCGGCACCAGCCGCTTCTCCGGCGACGTCCAGGCCGCGTGGCTGTCGATCGCGGCGCGCGCGGTGGCGACATCGAAGGGGTGCTCCCCCACGCGCTGAACCCGCGCGACGATGAAGGCGGCGAGCGGCACGCTCAGCAGCACCAGCGGGATGCCGTACAGCGACCACTCGGCAAAGGTGATGCGCACGCCTGCAAGCTTGTCGAGCAGTCCCACCGCGATGGCATTGGTGGGCGAGCCGACGATGGTGCCGAGCCCGCCGATGCTGGCGGCAAAGGCGATCCCCATCGGGAGAGCGCCGTGGATGCCGTCCTGCTTGATTTCCTCGCCTTCTGCCTCAGCCCCGCCGCCACCCTCCAGCACCGCCAGCGCCATCGGCATCATGATCAGCGCGGTCGACGTGTTGGAGATGAACATCGAGAGCAGCGCGGCCGTCAGCATGAAGGCGATCAGCAGCCGCACTGGCCCTCCCTCGGCCCCGACGCCGCGCAGAATCGCCAGCGCCAGGCGGCGGTGCATGCCGGTGCGCTCGATCGCCAGCGCGATGAAGGCCCCGCCCAGCAGCAGGAACAGGATCGGCGAGTAGTAGGTGCTCGCCGTCTGCTCGGCATCCGAGACGCCCGCGAGCGGCAGGATCACGAAGGGCAGCACCGCCGTCACCGCGAGCGGCACCGCCTCGGTCATCCACCATGCGGCCATCCACAGCGTCAGCCCCGCGACCAGCCACGCGGCCGGAGCCATGCCCGCAGGCGGAGCGGTGAGCGCGGTGAGGGCAAAGGCCAGCGGGCCGAGGAACAGGCCGACGGTCCGGGGGTCGATCCGGCGAGCGGTCATGCGATGCTTGTTTCCCCCGGGCATGGCGGCAGGGACTATCAGCACGGGCAGGGCGCGGGCAAGGAAAAGGGGCGAAGCCTTGCGGCCCGCCCCACAATCCTATGCCGGGATCGCGCGTTTACTTGGGCGCGAGCACCATCAGCATCTGGCGGCCTTCGAGCCGCGGGAAGGCCTCGACCTTGGCGTATTCGGCGACGTCGTCCTGCACCTGCTTGAGCAGATCCATGCCGAGGTGCTGGTGCGCCATTTCGCGCCCGCGGAAACGCAGGGTGATCTTCACCTTGTCGCCATTGTCGATGAACTTGTGCACGTTGCGCATCTTCACGTCATAGTCATGCGTGTCGATGTTCGGACGCATCTTCACTTCCTTGATGTCCTGCGTCTTCTGCGTCTTGCGTGCGAGGTTCGCCTTCTTCTGCGCCTCGTAGCGATACTTGCCGACATCGAGGTACTTGCACACCGGCGGGTCCGCGTTGGGGGACACTTCGACGAGGTTCAGGCCCTTCTCGTTGGCCTGCTCAATCGCTTCGCGGGTGAACATCACGCCGAGGTTTTCGCCTTCGTCATCGATGACGCGAACCTTGGGGACGTTGATCATGAAATCAAACCGAGGGCCGCTTTTTACGGGCGGGGCCATCGAGCGCCGGGGGGGACGTGATATGGGGTGTTCTCCTGTTGTGGCTTACGTGCTGGCGGCTATGTAGTGCGAAACGCGGGCCAGCGCTAGGTGGAGTCTTGCAGGGGCTAGAGCTGCACGCCCCACGAGAGTTTGGGGAAGTCGATCAGGCCGAAGCTGATGAAGCGCGGGAAGAGCCAAATGCAGAATGTGTAGAACCCGGCAGCCACGGTCACGCCGAGGAGCACAAAGGCGACAGGCGGTCGGCTGGCAGAGCGGTCGGTAAAAAGTAGCGCGCCGAATGATCCGCCAAGCAACGCGCCGCTCGGCCAGAGCTGCGACCACGAGTACTTGTCGCCGAATATCTGACCGAAAATCAGCGCGAAGATTCCATAAGCGATCGCGAGGATGGTCAGGAATAGTGGGAGCACTTTCCAGAGTACTGGCGTGCCAGCGCGCAATGGCAAAACCACTCCCATCAGCAATGGGAATGCAATCCAGATCACCATGTGCCACAGCGTCAATGTGCCCCACACATAGGCCAACGGCGCGAACTCCATCACGCCGTCGCCCGCCACAACGGGAAGCGGGCGATGCGGCCAGCGGCGGGCATCAGCGCCTCGATGCGGGCGGCCGGTTGCAGCGCGCCGAGGATCTCGGGATGCCCTGCGTCGAGCCCGCCGGTGAGCGACCCGAAGGCGGGGAGGATCATGCGCTCCGCCCCGCCTGCGCTGCGCCCCATGACCGCGCAGGGGCGGGCGATGTGGCGGTTGCGCACGTTCACCCGCAGTTTGGGGTGGTAATGGCCCGAAAGCTCGGGCGCGGTCTCGCCGGCTCGCGCCTCGTGGCGCAGGATCACGCCGCCTAGTTCCAGTTCGGGCAGGATCGCCCCGCCGAAGCCCTTGGGCAGCGCCTCGTCGTGGTTGCCAGTGATCCACACCCAGCCGAGCGACCGGGTCAGCGCCTCGAGCATTCCGGTGCAATGCGCATCGAGCCGCAGCGCGCCCGCATCATCGTGAAAATTGTCGCCCAGCGTGATGACCCGCCGCGCGCCGGTCTGCTTCACCGCATCCGCCAGCCGCTCCAGCGTGTCGCGGCTGTCATAGGGGGGGAGCATCTGGCCCCGCTCGGCAAACCAGCTCGCCTTCTCAAGGTGCAGGTCGGCGACCAGCAGCGCGCGCTCGGCCGGCCAATAGAGCGCGCGCCCGCTCCCGAGGGCAAGCTCGTGTCCGGCGAAGGGGAAGGGGGCGAACATAGCGCGAACCATGCCCTCCCTCTGCCTCCAAATCCGGCGCTTGGCAACAGCGCCGCGCACCTCCGCCGGGGCTTGTGCCGCGCGCGCCTTCGCCTATTGTGCGCCAGGATTACGGACGGGGATGTATGACGGACTGGACACCTTACACGAACCGCGCGCGCGCGTGGTTCGAAGACCTTCGCGACCAGATTTGCGCCGAATTCGAGGCGATCGAGCGCGAGGCGGGCTCCGATGCTGCGTTCCAATATACCCCCTGGCAGCGCGAGGAGGAAGGCAACCCCGATCCCGGCGGCGGCACCCAAGGGTTGATGAAGGGCAAGGTGTTCGAGAAGGTCGGCGTCAACGTCTCGACCGTGCGCGGCAGCTTTGCCAAGGAATTCGCCGGCTCGATCAACGGGGCGAGCGCGGAGAATCCCGGCTTCGTCGCCACCGGCATCAGCCTCGTCGCGCACATGAGCAACCCGCATGTGCCCGCGGTGCACATGAACACCCGCTTCCTCACCACCACCAAGGCATGGTTCGGCGGCGGCGCGGACCTCAATCCGCCGCTGCCCTATGCCGAGGACACCGAGCAGTTCCACGCCGCGATGCGCGCGGCCTGCGATCCGCACAACGAAAGCTATTACGAACGCTATTCCAAGTGGGCGGAGGAGTATTTCTACATCCCCCACCGCAAGGTCGGGCGCGGGGTGGGCGGGATTTTCTGCGACCACCTCGAATGCCCCGACGATGCCGCCTGGGAGCGCAACTTCGCCTTTATCCAGGACATCGGCAAGCAGTTCCTCGAAGCCTTTCCTGCAATCGTGAGGAAGCGCATGAACACGCCCTTCACGCCCGAGGACGAAGCGCAGATGTTCGAGTACCGCGGCCGCTATGCCGAGTTCAACCTCGTGTATGACCGCGGCACGATCTTCGGGCTGAAGACCGGCGGCAATATCGACGCAATCCTGATGAGCCTGCCGCCAAGGGCGACGTGGAGCTGAGGCGAAATTCAGCCGTTCGGCTCGGTACTCGGCTTGGGTAAGCCAAACATGCGGATAATCATGCTGTCGGGATCGGGCGCAGGACCAGTCTCGAGCGCTTCGGGGAGGGGAGTAAAAGGCGAATAGAGCTTATTGATCAGGGGTTTTTCTGCATAGTCGATTAGGATTTCCTTGCCATTTTGGCGCACGGAAATCTCGACGACCCCGCCGCTCCATACCTTGCGCCCTCGCTCCCGGTTCAGCGCCTCCATGTCTCGACGGATCATGATGGCGTCATCGGGCAGGCCGACAGCGACGTCCTCCGCGCCGACTTCTTTCAAACATCGCGTTAGCTCAACATAGCTGGTCGAGTGGGTCGGATTGTCATCGATGATGGTCTGAAGATAGCCGTGGGCCGTGGCCCGGCATTCTGGCGAAATCGGCAGGATCGGGGCGGTGACTGGACCGAGAGTGAATAAACCATTGGGCCGGCTTTTGGCGGCGCGGACATTATCTAGGTAACCAAGCAACATGTAAGCCTCGAGCGCCCCTTTCGCATCTCCGCCGAGGACAACTGCCGCCCGGGGATAACCAACGGGAAGAGCGTGGCGGTTCATTCGATCAATTTCGCGCTTGCGGTCACTATATGCCCAGTCGGCGCGCAGACTTGACCACGCAAAGCCGATGAAGGGGAGGGATGCGAAAGCCGCTCCGGCGATCATCAGAGGACGGTTGCGCCGCTGGATGCCAAAGATGGCGATAGCTAAGCTGGACAGTACGGCAATCACTATCCCACCCGCAACCAAGGCGAGAAAAGTGACCCAGATTAGCTGGTAACCGTCCAAGTTCTCTGCTCCTGCGCCTTGCGCGGCCCTTTAAGGCCAATTCGGTAAAGATGTCCTTACGGAGCCGAGGTGTAGTACACTGTTTAATCGACAAAATGTCACGATGGTTTAGCGAGCCGCCACCACCCGCTGTCGGAACCAGTCGGCGAGCTCGTCTTCGCTGAGTTCGCCAGCGGCAAGGGCGATGAACGCCACCGTCATGTCAGCGTCATCTGCCTCCACGCGCCAGCCGTTCTTGAGCAGGAACAGCAGGCTGACCACGTTGGCGGTGCGCTTGTTACCGTCCACGAACGGGTGATTTCTCGCCAGGCCGAAGGCATAGGCCGCCGCAAGGGCTGCCGCATCCGGTTCGCCGTAGGCCTCCAACTGCTGCGGTCGTGCCATTGCGCTTTCGAACAGCCCCATGTCGCGAATGCCAGCGCCGCCGCCATGTTCGGCAATCTGTTCCGCATGAGCCGTCAGCGCCGCCCGGTGGCTGACCCACCTCCAGTCCGACATGCGCCTACTTCGCCAGCTCGCGCAGCACCTTGACGCGCTCCCGCATAATCTGGCGGGCGAGGCGCATTTCTTCTTCGAACTCGGGGTCCACCGGGGTTAACGTCACGCCGTCATCAGTCATGGTCAGGCTGATTTCATCGCCGATATCGACGTTGAGCGTGGCCAAAAGCTCCTTACTCAGGATAATCCCGGCGGAATTCCCGATCTTGGTGATCTTGATGCTGCGAGTGCGGGGAATGGGCTTGTTCATACATCCGTTATAACACGCCAACTTCGCTCCTGCAACAATCGCGCTTGCCCCCGATACGCCCCCGCCCCATATTCCGACACGATGCTCCGCCAGTACGAACTCGTCGAAAAGGTCCTCGATTACGACCCGCAAGCTGACGAGGCGATGCTCAACCGTGCCTATGTCTATACCGTGCAGAAGCACGGCAGCCAGAAGCGCGCCTCGGGCGATCCCTATTTCAGCCACCCCGTCGAAGTCGCGGGGTTGATGACCGACCTCAAGCTCGATCAGGCAACCATCATCACCGCGCTGCTTCACGACACCGTGGAGGACACCCTCGCCACGATCGAGGATATCGAGGCGCATTTCGGGCCCGAAGTGGCGCGGCTGGTCGACGGGGTGACCAAGCTCTCGAAGATCGAGGCCATGCCCGAGAACGAGCGCGCGGCCGAGAACCTGCGCAAGTTCCTGCTCGCCATGTCGGAAGACATCCGCGTGCTGCTGGTCAAGCTCGCCGACCGGCTGCACAACATGCGCACGCTCCACTTCATCAAGAACCCCGAGAAGCGCAAGCGCATCGCGCGCGAGACGATGGACATCTACGCCCCCCTCGCCGAACGGGTGGGGATGTACGAATACATGCGCGAGATGCAGGCGCTGGCCTTCCGCGAGCTCGAGCCTGAAGCTTATGCCACCATCACCAACCGGCTCGAACAGCTGCGCTCGCAGGGCGGCGGGCAGGTCGACGACATTGCCCTGAAGATCAAGCAGCGCCTCGCCGAAGCCGGGCTCAAGGTCGAGATCTGGGGGCGCGAGAAGCACCCCTATTCGATCTGGCACAAAATGGCCGAACGCCATGTCAGCTTCGAGCAGGTTACCGACATCATGGCCTTCCGAGTCCTCACCGAAAGCGAGGAGGACTGCTACCGCGCGCTGGGCATTCTGCACACCACCTGGCAGTTCCTGCCTGGGCGCTTCAAGGACTACATCTCGACGCCGAAGTCGAACGGTTACCGCAGCTTGCACACCTCGCTGATGTACGAGAATTCGATGCGGGTCGAAGTGCAGATCCGCACCCGCGAGATGCACCGGACCAACGAATTCGGCCTCGCGGCGCACTGGGCCTACAAGCAGGGCGACAAGCCCGATGGGGCGGTCGGCTGGCTGCGCGATCTGATCGAGATCGTCGATGCCAGCCACGATGCCGAGGAACTGCTCGAGCATACCCGCATGGCGATCTATCAGGATCGCATCTTCGCCTTCACTCCCAAGGGCGCGCTGTTCCAGCTGCCCAAGGGGGCGACGGCGGTCGATTTTGCCTTCGCCGTCCACACCAACCTCGGCCTTCAGACTGCGGGGGTGAAGATCAACGGGCGGCACATGCCTTTGCGCACCCCGCTCGCCAATGGCGACGTGGTCGAGATCATCAAGAACCCCCACGCCTCCCCGCAATTGTCATGGCTCGCTTTCGTGGTCACCGGCAAGGCGCGCGCCGCCGTGCGCCGCGCGGTGCGGATGAAGGAGCGCGCCGAAGTCGCCACCATCGGCTCGAAACTGTTCGACGAAATCGCCGCGCGCGTCCCCGCCCGGATCGGCAAGAAGGCGATCCGCGCGGCGGTCGAGCGGCTTGGCATGGAGGAGCCTGACGATCTGATGTACGCGATCGGCGCGGCCAAGATCGCCGACCGCGAGGTGATGGAGGCGCTGGTCCCCGGCTGCACCGCGGGGATCGAGGAAGACGAGCACTGGGAGCGCCGCGAACGCGCGATCTCGATCACCGGCCTCACCCCCGGCGTCGCCTTCGACCTTGCGCCGTGCTGCCACCCCGTCCCCGGCGACCGCATCGTCGGCATCCGCCGCAAGGGCGAGCCGGTGCTGGTCCACGCGATCGACTGCCTGGAACTGGCGAGCGGGGTCGACAGCGACTGGATCGACCTTGCCTGGGGCAAGCAATCGGTCGGCGCGACCGGACAGCTGTCGGTGACGATCTACGACCGGCTCGGCACGCTCGCCGAGATGGCGGGCATCTTCGCCCAGAACAAGGCCAACATCATCACCCTGATGCAGGCGCATATCGACCATCCTTTCGTGACCTATGATGTCGAGGTCGAGGTCGAGGATGTCGGCCACCTCAATCGCATCGTCTCGGCCCTGCGCGCCAGCGACGCCGTGGCGCAGGCGGAGCGGCAGTAGGGTGGGCGTCGTCGGGCTTGATCACGTCCAGCTAGCAATCCCCGAAGGCGGCGAGGATCAGGCGCGCGGTTTTTACGCAGGGCTGCTGGGGATGACCGAGGTGTCCAAGCCTGCCAACCTTTCAGCCAGCGGGTGCTGGTTCACCAGCGGCGGCGCGGCGCTTCACGTCGGCGTCGACCCCGACTTTCGCCCCGCAAAGAAGGCGCATCCTGCGTTGTTGGTTGACGACCTTGCTGCGTTGCGTGCGCGGCTGGCGGAAGCTGGCTGTGTGATCCGTGATGACAAGCCAGTCGAAGGCTATGCGCGGTTCTTCACCGAAGATCCGTTCGGCAACCGTATCGAGTTGATGGAGCGGGTGTAGCCCTAATCCTCGTCATTGCGAGCCGCAGGCGAAGCAATCCATGGACCGACCTCGGCGTGTGCGGCTGACCTCAGTCCATGGATTGCCGCGCGGCCCTTGGCCGCTCGCAATGACGATTACTCCGCCGCCCGCCGCACCGGCACCTTGATGTTGCAGATGTCCGCGCCGCCGGCGGGGACGATGAAGAACGGATCGCGGCGGTTGGCGATGGCCTCCGTATAGCGGGCAAAGGCCTCACTGCGGGTCGAGAGGTATTCGAACCTAGGCTGTTCGGCAGGCGGCAGGTCGCTGGCCACCCGCACTGTCAGGATAGCGGTGCGCTTGCCCGCATCCTCGGCGGTGTAGAAGCCGAGCGCCCCCGACCCGCGCGGCAGGCTGGAGAGGTGCTGCATCCCCTCGATCACCCGGCCGACCAGCGCGATATTGCGATCGAGGTGGCGCGGCGCATGGCCGATCACGGTGTAAAGCTCCGCGCCCGAGCCGGTATCGGGCGAGTAGTTCCGCCCGACGCCGACCATGCCGTAGCAGTGGAGTGGCCAGAAATCGCTCTGCGTGTTTTCCTTGTAGAACCCCTTCTCGATCCACTCCGCGCGCGGCAGCAGCGGGTCGGCGACCTTGTTCCCCTCGGCATCGAACCACTGTCCGATCTCGCGGTTGCCCAGCGGCCAGCCGCGCCAGAATTCGGTCCATTCGGCATAGCTGTCGCGCTGGTGCCAGCCTTCGGGAGCGGTCGGCGTGCGGGTCGCGGTAATCGAGATCATGGCGATCCGGTCGGCTTCCGACGATTGCGCGGTCAAGGCCTCCAGCAGGTTCTCGAGCGACACGCCGCCGCCCTCCGGCTCGCCGCCGATAGCCGCCAGCCGTTCGTCTGCGCCGTTGAGAATGGTGAGCAACTGGCCTGCGCCCTCGTCCTGCTCTTCGCCCATTTCCTCGCCGCCTTCCGGTGTGGAATCGGCTTCCGACAGCATGTCGACGTCGACGGTGTACTCCTCCTCCCCCATCACCTTCAGCCCTGCGGGCAGCGGCTTCGGCTTTCCCGTCGCCTCAGGGTTGTCGTAATTCGGATCGCCCCATTGGGTGACGTAATTGTCCTGCACCCGGTTGACCGAGATGCCGTCATACCACTTCGCGCGCGCAAACAGGCGGATGTTGTGCACCCAGCCTTGCGAGAACGGCGCTGGCATCAGCTGGATCACCACCTGCCGCGGCTTGCCCTCGGCGTCGGGCGCGAGGGTCATCACCAGCAGGTCGTCCGCCGGGATCGTCACCCAGTCCGCCTTGGGCGCGGCGGCGACGATCTCGGACGGGGCGGGATGAGTCGGCGTTTTGGTTTGCCCTACCGCTGCGCTGCTTGAGGGCGCAGCCTCCTGCGCGGCAAGCGGCAGGGGCAGGGCGAGCGCAGCGGCGGCGGCGAGGAATGCGGTTCTCATGAGCGCGGGTTGTTGCACAGACCCCGCCCAATCAAAAACCCCTTTTCCGCACGCAAAGGGGAGCGCGAAAAAGGGGCTCTTGTGGCCGCGTTCGCAGGGAATGCCGGATCCGCGCAGCGCTGGCCTCGGCGACTCCCTTACCACGATTTTGCCCCCAGGCCAAACCGCACCGCCTTGCGAAGCCCGTCTTTCGCCGCTAGGGGCGCGTGCTCGCCCTGAAGGGTGCTCCCGCCTTCACGCTCAAGTAGCGAAGCGGCAGCGCGACAATGGCGCGACGGAGCAGTGGCCGAGTGGTCGAAGGCGCACGCCTGGAAAGTGTGTATACGTCAAAAGCGTATCGAGGGTTCGAATCCCTCCTGCTCCGCCAACATCCCGATATGGTAGTGCAGCTGCACCTTAATCCCTTGCTATGCCGGATTCTGGATATTCGAGGGTGGGAGGAGACGTGCGTTCAAGCCAAGAGCCCACCAAGTCCCCTGCGGTGGTCAGCGATAATGGCACCGAACTGACCTCGTTGGCGATCCTGCGCTGGTCGCAGGAGCGCCGCTTCGAGTGGCATTACATCGCACCGGGCAAGCCGATGCAGAACGCCTTCGTGGAAAGCTTCAATGGTCGCCTGCGCGACGAATGCCTCAACGAGACACTGTTGACCCCGCTGGCCCATGCCCGGTTCGTGCTGGCCACCTGGCGGCACGACTACAATTCGGTCAGACCACACGCGAAACTGGGCGGGAAGACCCCCGCCGAGATCGCCTGCCAACGCGCCTGGGGGCATGCCTCCAGACACGTTGCCATCCTATCAAACAACCATCATGAAGGAGCCAAACTCAACCTCTGACTGGTAACAATCATGGGAGCTCGTCAGCTGCCTTGTTGGTGCCCGAGGATTTGCGGAGCCGGACGCACTTCCCTTGCAATTGCGTGTGATGCGCCCGTAATGCGTGGTTGAGATCAGGTCAGGGGGCCTGTGCTATCGTTTCCGAGGAGGATCTCTTGCAAGTATCGCCCGACGAACCGGACTTTTACAGCATCCTCGGTGTCCGGCCCGACTGCGATCCCAAGCAGCTCGATCTGGCGTACAAGGCGCTGGCCAAGCAATATCACCCCGATCATTCCGTCTCGGCCGATCTTGAACGCTTCAAGGACATAACCGCTGCCTACCGCGTGTTGCGTGATCCGCTGCGGCGGCTTGAATATGATGATGCCAACCCGCATCTGCTCCGCGGCGCTCCCCGGGTGGGCGTGCGGGTTGCCGGGATCGATCAGGGCACGATAGCCAATGACGCGATTGTACATGATACGATCCTGATGCACCTCTACAATCTGCGCCGCCAGAATATCGATTCCGTCGGAGCGGGCGAATGGCAGCTGATCGATCTGCTCGGCTGTTCGCAGCGAAACTTCGAGTTTCACGCATGGTATCTCAGGGAAAAGGGCTACATCCGCTTTACCGAGGATGGCACCTGGACGATCACCATCGCGGGCGTCGACTATATCATTGAAACGATGCGCAGCCGGCAGGATACCATTCGCCTGATCACGCAGGCCGTGCAGGCCCAGCGTGACGAGCCGGTGGCGGACGCAGAACCGGCGGCTGATGAAGAGGGCGCAGCGGGCGAGGCGCCCTGACCTGCCCTGTCAGTCGGCCACGACCGCCTGCTTGCGGCGGACGAAGGCCTTGAGCTTGCGCGCGGCCAGCAGCGGAACCACCACCGAAAGCGCGATCCCGCCAAGGCTGCAAATGCCGAGCCAGATCGCCGCCAGTGTGCCGCCAGCCTGATAGATCCCGTAGAACACGGGTGCGGTCAGGATCAGACCGCGCACCTCGTTGGCGACGACCATCACGGCGCCGAACTTGAGGAGCATTTCCAGAAGGTAGGTTAGCAAACTGCTCATGCCTCCTATGTGGACGATAGAGGTTAATGTTCATTTGACGCACGCGCCAGTAGGTGAATTGCGCAATTCGTGCGGGAGAAGGCGGCCTTCTGGGCAAGACACAGAATATGTCAGAACCGGTTAGTCGCTTTCAACCGGTCGATTCGCGCTTGTGGATAATCTGGTTACAACCCGTTCAGGCGATTCGAGAAAACAAACAAGGTTGAGTTGCCCAAATTTGCTGCATTGCAAACTTGACAATCGGCCCGGATTCTCGCCGCCAGCGGTTGTTAACGCTTCCATAAATATCTTGATAATCATGAAGGTAAGGCGACGACCTGCGCCCCCGATGAGGCCCAAAGCGCGTTGTTTGCAACTGTATCAAAATGGCAAGAGCTTTGGTTCCATTTAACTTTTTGTTGACTATTTCCCGCCGGATGGGAGAATTGGTGTTGTCTGACGGTGCCTAACGCCGCGGGGGGTTGCATAACAAACTGACCTGAAAACGCGTTTAGACGCAGACGATGACGTGTGGCCGCAATCCGCGGCTGTTGTTTGGTTCCATTGCAAAGGTGAATGTCATGAAGGCTCTTCTCAAGAATTTCGTCGCTGACCAGTCGGGTGCCTCGGCTGCTGAATAGGCTCTGATCCTCGCCATCGTCGGCGCCGGCATCGCTGCCGCAGCGCTCGCTCTGGGCGGCGCGATCAGCACCCGCATCAACAGCGCTGCCACCACCATCGGCCCGGTGACCGGCACTCCCTAATGGCTTCGAGTTGGCCCTATCCCGCAGCGTTGCGGGGTAGGGTCATTCTCATTCGGCGTGGAGGGGTGTTTTGCGAAATCGGAATCTGATCGTTCTGGCTATCGCTGGCTTGTTCGGGCTGGCCGCTGTGTGGCTGGCCAATTCCTATTTTGGGGCCGTGGCCGAGCAGACGATCAGCCAGAACACCGCAGCCTCGCAATCGGTGCAGATCCTTGCGGCCAAGCAAGAGATCGGCCTTGGTGGCGCGATCACGGCCGACACTGTCCAACTGGTCGATTGGCCTTCCGCCTCGGTGCCGCAGGGCGCGGTCATTGCCAGCGAGGCGCAGGCCTTCATCGGCAAGAACTACGCGACACTGCGCCCCCTCGTCGCAGGTGAGCCAATCCTGCAATCGAACACCTCAGCGCGCGCGGTGCTATCCGCCACGCTTCCCGCAGATCAGCGCGCGGTGTCCATTCCCATCGATTTCGTCACCGGCGTCGCGGGCTTCGTGAAGCCGGGCGATATCGTCGATGTCGTGCTGACCCGCGCGATCCCCGGCTCCAAAGCCACCGCGGATGAGCAAATGGCGACGGTCGTGCTGCAGAACATCGTGGTGCTCGCCATCGATGTGTCAGCATCGACGACGCCTCCCGCCCCCGCCGATTCCTCCGCAGCCCCTTCCGCGCCGAACACTAAGCTCCCCGAATTCAAGGCTGCGACCCTGATGGTCGATGCCATCGGCGCGCAGAAGCTGGCGCTCGCCACGCAGGTGGGCAAGCTCACCCTGGTGCTGCGCAACGCCAGTGATCGCAACCTTGCCCAGAACGCCGTTGTGCTGCCGCGCGATCTCGGCGGCGGCGGGTTGCGCATCGGCACACCCTCTGCCGCGCGTCCTGCTGCTGCTGCCCGTCCCGCCGCTGCGCGGCGCACCGCGCCCGCAGTGACCGCCGCTCCGCCGCCTAGCCGTCCAACGATGACGGTGCTGCGCGGAACTCAGGAATCTGTCGAAAGTGTGATGACCAATGGGTACTAACGCAAACTTCGGCCGGCGCCGTCCGGTGCGCAGCGCACGGGCGATGGCGCCCGTTGCCATGGCAGCGGCCGCGCTGGCTTTCGGCCTTGCCGCGCCGGGCCCCGCCCTTGCGCAGCACGCCCAGACCGACGCGCTGCATGGCGGCATCCTCGAAGTGCCGGTCAACAAGAGCCAGATTGTCTCGACCGATCAGAAGATCCTGCGGGTGATGATCGGCAACCCGGAAATCGCCGACGTTGTCCCGGTGACCGAACGTTCGGTCTATGTGCTGGGCAAGAAGATGGGCACGACCAGCTTGACGCTTTACGGCTTTGGCGGGCGGGTGCTGAGCGTGGTGGACATCGCGGTCGGCCCCGATGTGCAGGGCCTGCGCGACCAGCTTGAACGGCTGGTGCCCGGTTCGGGCATCGATGCGAGCATTTCAGGCGAATCTATCGTGCTGTCCGGCCTGTCGAACGACGCAGGCTCGATCAACCGCGCGGTGCAGCTTGCCAAGACCTACGCGGGCGACAATGTCGTCAACCTCGTCTCGCTCGGAGCGACCCAGCAGGTGATGCTGGAAGTGCGCTTTTCGGAAGTGAGGCGCGATGTGGACCAGAATGTCGGGGTCAGCGGTTTTTTTAACGGCACCGATGTGTTCGGCGGCCTCGGCAACGGGGCGAGCATCACGCCCGGGCCGACGGGTGCCTCGCAAATCGGGATCGGCAGCGTGGCCCAAACCTTCGGCGTGCTGGGCGCGACCTTCCGGGTGCTTGGTGCCGATGTCGAAGCCTATCTCGATGCGCTCGAGGAAAAGGGCTTTGCCAAGCGGCTGGCCGAACCGACGCTGGTGGCGCTGTCGGGCGAGAAGGCGAGCTTCCTGGCTGGCGGCGAGTTCCCGATCCCGGTTATACAGGGCGGCGGCGGCGGCGGTGTCGGCGGGAATGGCAACAGCGCCATCACCATCGAATTCAAGCAGTTCGGCGTCAGCCTCGGCTTTACCCCGACGGTGCTGAGCGACCGCACGATCAATCTCAAGGTCGAACCCGAAGTCAGCTCGATCGACCGTCAGGCCTCGATCCAGCTCAACGGAATCACGATACCCGGCCTCCAGACCCGCCGCGCCAGCACGACGCTGGAACTGCGCGACGGCGAAAGCTTCGCGATCGCCGGCCTGCTGCAACGCGATTTCGGATCGACCGTCCGCCAGGTGCCTTTGCTGGGCAATATCCCGATCCTCGGCGCACTGTTCCGATCGACCGAGTTCCAGAAGGGCGAGACCGAGTTGCTGATCGTGGTGACGCCGCGACTAGTTCGGCCAATCCGCCCTGATCAGGTGCGGCTCCCGACTGACCGCGTCGCCGACCCCGATCCGACCGCGACCATCCTGACGGGCGAGGCCTACGATCCCCTTCCGGCCTACCCCAAGGGCACCGACACGACTCCACCGGAGACGCAATATGAATTCTGATCTTGCTGCACGGGCCGCAATTCTCGCGGGCGCCGTCCTCGTCCTCGGCGGCTGCGCGACCAACGCGATCACCGAAAAGGCTGGTGACCTGAAGTTCGGCGATGCCAATCGCCAGACGATGCTGGCGCAAGTGATCGATCCCAACCCGGTCTATACCGAGCCCGCGCAGGGAAGCGGCTCCCTCGCATCGGACGCCGTCGAGCGTTACCGCACCGACAAGGTCAAGCAACCCGATACGATCCGCACCACGGACGCCACGACATCGCAGCCGCAATCCAACTAGATGGCTCAGGTTTGAGAGATTGAAGCATGAGCGTGGAAATGGGTGATCGGTTGCGAAAGGGGGCGGAAACGTCGTCGGCGCGGATGCGCCCGAACCTGACCGTCATTGTCGCGCCGCGTTTCCTCGAAATGAGCCCTGCGGGCGCGGCGGCGGCGGGACTGCTGAGCAGCGCCCAACGCATTCCGCTGCTGTTGACCGAAGAATTGACCCCCGCCATGCTGCCCGGCAGCGGTGTGGTGGTGGTGCAGGTCGATCCCACGGTTCCCTCCAGCATGGGCCGGATCGAAAAGCTGCGCGCGCGCAGCCCCGATCTGTCGATCGTGGTGGCGCTTGAGAAGACGGACCTGCGCCTGGTGCGCACGCTGATCCGTGGCGGTGTGTCCGATGCGATCTCGCTGCCGCTTGAGGAAGACGAACTGCTTCAGGCAGTTCTCGCGGCTGCAGAGCAATCGCGCGAAGAGGTAGGTCTTGCCCCGCTGGTCGCGGTGGTGCGGCCGCTGGGCGGCGGCGGGGCGACGACCTTCGTGACCCATCTGGCCGCCGGTTTCGCCGAAGCGGGGCACAGTTGCTGCCTCGTCGACCTCGACGTGCAACTCGGGCGCGCGACCGAAGTGCTGGGCTTTGCGCCGCGGCGGACAGTCGCGGATTTGCTGGATGCCGGAACCGCGATCGACGAGACGTTGCTCGATGCAGTGATCCAGCGCCATTCGAGCGGCCTTGGCCTGGTTGCCGCGCCATCTGATATCATCCCGATCGAATCCGTTGATCGCGATCAGTTGCTGCGTGTGCTCGATCTCGTGCGCAGCCAGTACGACTTCGTGTTCGTCGATCTTCCACCCAGCCTGAGCAACTGGAGCCTGACGCTGCTCGCCCAATCTGACGAAATCCTGCTGCTGACCGAGCAGGGCCTGTCGAGCCTGCGCCAGGCCAAGCGCCTGCTCGGCCTGTTCCGGTCGGTGGGGATCGACGACAAGGCCGTGTCTGTGGTGGTCAACCGCGCCCAGAACAAGCTGTTCGGATCGATCAACACCTCGGATGTCGAACAGGCCTTGGGCAAAGATATCCTCGGTGTGCTGCGCCCGGATGAAGACACGATCAAGGTGGCGCAGGATCAGGGTCTGCTGGTGCACGAATTGCGCGGCAAGAGCGGCTATGCGCGCGACGTCCGCGCACTTGTCGAAAAGGTGCGTGACCGGATTGCGGGGGCACAAGAATAATGCGCTGGGAGATCGCCTCCAAGTCAATGCTGAAGCATGGCGAGCAGAACGCGTTGCTGTCGCTTGATGCACTGCTTGGCACCGCCAACGCTGCCGACCCCAAGATCGAGCGCTTCCTGGCGCTCAAGTCCACGATCCACCGCAAGCTTCTCGACCGCATCAATCTGGCGATGCTGGACAAGCTTTCCCGCGCGCAGGTTGCCGAAGAAGTGGGCGAGGTCGTGCTCGGGCTGCTGGCGCAGGAGGATGAAGCGCTCAACGCCAAAGAGCGCGAGCAGTTGGTCGAAGAGGTGCTCGATGAGCTGCTCGGCCTCGGGCCGCTCGAGCCGCTGCTGGCCGACGAGAGCATCACCGATATTCTGGTCAATGGCCACAACACGGTGTTCGTTGAGCGTCGCGGGCTACTCGAGCGAGTGCCGACCCGCTTCCAGGACGAGCGGCACTTGCTGCGGATCATCCAGAAGATCGTCAGCGCGGTTGGACGGCGGGTGGACGAATCGTCGCCCTTCGTCGATGCCCGCCTGGCCGATGGTTCGCGCGTCAACGCGATCGTTTCGCCGCTGGCGATTGATGGCTCGCTGCTTTCGATCCGCAAGTTCGCGCGCAAACGGATCGGTATCGAACGGCTGGTCGAGCTGGGCAGCATGCCGGCCGAAGTCGCTGAGGTGCTTGCCGCAGTCGTCGGCTCGCGTCGCAATGTCCTGATCTCGGGCGGCACCGGATCGGGCAAGACGACGCTGCTCAATGCCATGTCGGCCTTCATTGACGGGCGCGAACGCATCGTCACGATCGAAGACTCGGCGGAATTGCAGCTCCAGCAGGAACACGTGGCGCGGCTCGAGACGCGCCCGCCCAACCTCGAAGGGCGTGGCGAGATCTCGCAGCGGGATCTGGTCAAGAACGCCCTGCGCATGCGCCCTGACCGGATCATCATCGGCGAGGTACGCTCTGGCGAGGCGTTCGACATGCTTCAGGCGATGAACACGGGTCACGACGGATCGATGACGACGGTTCACGCCAACACGCCGCGCGACGCCCTGGGGCGCGTGGAGCAGATGATCGGCATGAGCGGCGTGGAAATTTCTTCGACCTCGGCCCGGGCGCAGATCGCCTCGGCAATTCATGTCGTCATCCAAATCGGACGCCAGGCTGATGGTCGGCGCCGCCTGCTCAGCCTGAGCGAGGTGGTGGGCATGGAAGGGCCGCTCATCACGATGCAGGAAATCTTCCGCTTCAAGGTCACCGGTCGCACCGAGGCAGGAGAAGTGACCGGCTATTTCGAAGCCACCGGGGTGCGGCCCAAGTTCCTGCGCGCTGCCACCGAAGCCGGCATTGAGGTGTCGCCTGACATCTTCCGGCCCGATGTCAAGCTGGGTCAGGCCTGATGCTCACGCCTGAACTCACCCGCATTCTTTCGCTTCTGACCGTGTTCGCTTCGGTTGTCCTTGGCGCCTTTGTGCTCCTCCGGATCACAGCCGGCAGGCAGGCCCATGTGCGCACGGTCAACAAACGGATCGCGATGATCGCTAGCGGCACCAATCGCGAGGACGTGTACAACATCCTGCGGCGCAACGACTGGCTCCGGGCGGAGCAGAGCAGCGGGTTTCTCGGTAAGCTGCTGCTTTCGGTGCGCCGTCAGGTGATCGTATCGGGGCTGGATATCAGCTTCGAGCGCATGTGGCTTGGCATCGGCATCGCTTTCGTGGTGCTGCTGCTCCTGATCATCCTTGCCGCTGTTTCCGGGGGCTTTGCCCTTGGCCCGGGCATCTGGATGATCGCGATATTGTCGTCTCTTGCACTGTCGATCGGCATGCCGCTGTCGGTGATCAGCGCAATCGCGGAACGGCAGCGCAAGAAGCTACAGAACCAGTTTCCTCAGGCGCTCGACGTTTTCGTGCGCTCGCTTCGGGCGGGGCACCCTGTTACTGGCGCGCTCGAACTGCTGACCCGTGAGATGGAAGATCCGATCGGATCCGAGTTCGGACTGGTCTCCGACGAGATTTCCTACGGTGCCGACCTGCGCCAGGCCATCCACGACATGGCCGAGCGGTGGGACAATGAAGACCTGCGCATCTTTGTGGTCACCTTGTCGATCCAATCCGACACGGGCGGCAACCTTGCCGAGGTGCTCGACAATCTGGCAGGCGTGATCCGTGAGCGGGCGAGCCTGCTGCTGAAGGTCCGTGCGCTTTCATCCGAAGGGCGGATGACGGGCATCATGCTGACCGTCCTTCCGCTTCTTGCGCTGGGCTCGATCCTGCTCACCAGCCCGGGTTTTTACTTCGATGTCGCCGACGATCCGATCTTCTACATCGGGTTTCCGCTCACGTTCATCTGGTATCTCTTCGGTCTGGCGATGATCCGGGCCATGGTCAATGTGAAGGTCTGACATGATCGATCTGCTTTCCATGAACCCGCTGGCACGCTCACTTGCGCTGCTCCTGCTGTTCTTGGTTTGCACCTTCGGCTTTTCGCGCCTGCTGGGGATGATCCTTGCGCGTGCCGATCTGCGGCGGCAGATCAAGGGCATCGGCACGCAGGGCCGCGAGTATCAGGTGGAAGCGGGGTCAATCCAGACCCGCGACGAATCGGCCTGGGCGCAATTGGCGCAGGCGATCGAGAAAGCCGGTCTCAACCTCGTCGATACCAAGGGCGACAAGCTCCGCCAGCGTATGATTGCTGCGGGATTTCGCGAACCTTCGGCACCGAAGATTTTCACGATGATCCGCCTCGGACTGGTGTTTATATTGCCTGGGAGCTTCTTGCTCCTCACCGCACTCGGCAACGAGGAAACGTCCTTCCTGAAGCTCTATGCGTTCAGCTGCCTGCTGGCAGTCATGGGCCTCTATCTGCCCAACCTGTTTGTTCAAGCGCGCATCGACCGGCGTAAGGAAGCGATCGAACTCGGCTTCCCGGATTGCCTCGACCTGATGCTCGTGTGCGTCGAAGCCGGACTTGGCCTTGAGGCGGCCATGAACCGCGTCGGACGCGAAATGATGCGGTCGCATCCGCAGATTGCAGAACTGCTGTCGACCACGACATTGCAGATGCGCGCAGGCGCGCCGCGTGATGAAGCGCTGCGGGCGCTGGGCGTGATGAGCGGCGTCGATCATGTCAGGACCTTTTCCGCGCTTTTGATCCAATCGGACAAGATGGGCACGAGCCTCGGAGAATCGCTGCGGGTGTATTCTGCCGAAATGCGCGAGAAGCGCCGTATGCGAGCAGAGGAGAAGGCGCACCGACTGCCGGTCTTGATCTCGATCCCGCTGGTGGTGTTCATGTTGCCCACGATGATCAGCGTTCTCATGCTGCCCGGTGTGGTGCGCATCGCCAAGAGTTTCTTTTAGGAGGTTACAGGCCCATGCACTCGATGCCTAAAACCATCGCACTCGCCGTCGCGCTGACCGCCTTGTCAGGTTGCCAGACCTTCTCCTTTGCGTCTTCGCTGTTCAAGGGTTCGGGTCGCTCCGCATCCGATATGGCGCAGGTCGATAGCAGCCAGTCTCTGGAAGCGGGCCGCGAGGCGCTGACACAGGGACGCCCGGTTGAAGCGATCACGCCCTTGCGGGCTGCGCTTGCGGATCCTCTGACCCGGCCCGAGGCGAGCAACGCGCTGGGCGTGGCTTTCGCGCAGATCGGCCGCGATGATCTGGCGGAACAATACTTCAAGTCGGCCATCGCGGCCGATCCCACCGACAACCGTTTCATCGCCAATCTTCTGCGGCTTCAGCATGCCGGATTGGCACGCAAAGCGGCGTCCGACGCGCCCCCGCTTGCCGCGCTGCAGGATGGCGCGATGTCGGAGGTGAATTGCCTCGTTCCCACAAAGCCGCAGCCGAGCACCGATGGATCGCGCCTGACGGGCAATATGGAGCGGCGTTCGCGCGGTGAAGTCTTCATCGCTTCGGCGGAAGCGCAGCCGGCAGCCACCGCAACGGTTGCCTATCTCGACCGGCCGGATGCCAAGAAGGCCCCTGCCGCTTCGGGCCAGCGCACCGCGCAGGCCACAGCAGGGTCGACTGCCGTACCCGCTGCGCCGCAGGCAAAGGTTGTCGATAATCCCTTCGGTGCGCAGGCTGCCGCTGCCCCTGCCGGTGCAGACCGTCCCTGATGGACAGCGCGCTCCTCGCGTCTCTTGCCCAACTGGTGCTGGCCGCGCAGTGCGGCATCGCGGCCTATTGCGATTTCCGCCATCGCATGCTTCCCAATCTGCTGTGCCTCTCGGTGCTCGGCACGGGCATCGCTGCGGGCTGGATGCTGCATGATCTGACCTGGGTCGGATTGAGCCTTGCGCATGGCGTCCTGGCACTGCTCGTCGGCATGGCGCTGTTTGCCGGAGGAGTGATCGGCGGGGGCGATGCCAAGTTCTATGTGGCCGTTGCCGCATGGCTGCCTTTGGGGTATGGTTTCTGGATGTTGGGGGCGGTTGCGCTCTGCGGTCTGGTTCTGGCGCTTGCATGGTTTCCGCTTCGCAGCCGGGTCGCGGCTCTAGCGCCGGATCCGGCGCTCGCCAAGGAATTCAGAAAGGTTCCGTTCGGTCTGGCTATCGCTGCGGGCGGATTGCTGACTTATCTCGCTTCAACTGGCATTTGGGGTGCACAGGCATGAAGAGCGACGCAGACATCGGGAAGTTGCCGTTTCTTCGCGGAGTGACCTCGCTTTTGGCGAGCTTCAAGCACGACACGAATGCGGCGACGGCGGCGATCTTCGCCATTCTGCTTCCGGTCATCATTGGTTTCGGCGCGCTCGCCTTTGATGTTGGCGTGTGGACGATGCGGAGCCGTCAGGCGCAGGGGGCCGCCGATCAGGCAGCCTATTCGGCGGCCGTGGCCGCTGGTCTCAGCACTGATGGTGTTACCGAGGGCCGCGCCATCGCCGCCAGCATGGGGTTCACCCACGGGACCGGCGGTGTGACGGTTGATGTCACCAACCCTCCTGCGACCGGGGCGTTTGCGGGTTCCACGAGCTACTGGCAGGTCACTATCAGCCAGCCGCAGAACCTCGGGCTTGCAGCACTGTTTACGACCAGCACGCCGACGGTTGTCGCACGCGCCGTTGCCGGCAATGGCGGAGGAGGTTCCTGCGTCATCGGCCTGGCCTCAAGCGGGGTCGCGGTGACGTTCACCAACAATTCACAGCTGCAGCAGGCCGAGTGCGGGGTTTTTTCAAACGGCAACGTCGATATCGGCAACAGTAACAATGTTCTAATCGACGCCGATCTGTTCTCTGGGGGCACGGTCAACCAGGGGAATAACGCCATTGTCACGGGCACGATAACAACCGGCCTTCCCCAATTTGCGGACCCCTATGCCGGTGTCACCGCGCCTGCCGCGACGGGCTCTTGTATCCCCGAAGTAAAAAATGGCGGAAGCTTTTTGCCGGGTCGGTACTGCAGCGGCTTCGACTTGCCCAATAATGCGACCAACCAAGTATTGAATCTTGCTGCTGGCGTTTACTATATCAATCAGAAATTCAAGATTGGAAATGGATTTTCTATCCGGGGGACGGGGGTAACCCTTGTCTTCGATGTGCCAAATCCGTCGAACGATGTGAGGATCGGCAATAATACGAGCTTTGATATTTTTGCACCGACGACCGGACCATTGAGTGGCATCGCCTTCATGAGTACAACAGCCCCCAATCCTTCCACCTTCACGTTCGGGAACAGCAACAGCATATCTGTTCAAGGTGCGTTCTACTTCCCGAATTCGACGCTTGTCATGAACAACAATCTTGATTCGACCCGCTGCACACAGTTGGTGGCTTTCCGTGTCGAGCTGTCCAATAACGCCACCATGCGGGCCAACTGCCCCGGTTCCGGCATCAGAGATTTCGCCGGCGGTACGATTGCGCTGGTGGAGTGAGGAGCATGGGGCGTCGTCATCTTTTCCGGGCCCTTCTCGCCGACAGATCGGGCGCAAGCGCTTCCGAGTTTGCGCTGGTCGTGCCGGTCCTGGTGATCCTGATCACGGCCTTGATCGATTTCGGCGGTTTGATCTACACTCGCCTTCAGGTTGCTTCTGCCACCCATGCGGGCGCTAGCTTCGCCGCCGCACAAGGCTTCAACCAGGCCGGCATCTCTACCGCCATGGCCGGGGGCGCCTCCATCGCGATTACCGCGGCGACACCCGTGGAATCCTGCGGCTGCCCCGATGCTGCCATGGGGGTGGTGGCTGCAACCTGCGGCTCGACCTGCACTTCGGGCGCGGTGGCCGGCAAATATGTCACGGTAAGTGCAAGCGCCTCGTACCCGTTCATCTACACATGGCCGGGCTTGTCCAACCCGACGACCCTCAGTTCCACCGCCAGAGTGCGGATCCCGTGACAATGTCCCGGGGCCACGGAATGCGCGCGCTCGGCGCTGACAAGCGTGGCGCAACGGCGGCAGAATTTGCGCTGGTCGTTCCGGTATTTCTGGCGATGGTCTTCGGCTCGATCGAGCTGGGGCGGTTCATGTGGATCAGGAACAGCCTCCAGACCGCAGTAGAGGCGGCGGCCCGTTGTTCGGCCCTGAACGCACCCCAGTGCACCACGGCCGCCGACACGCAGACATACGCAGCAGGGTTCGCCTCGGTCGCAAGCGTGCCGTCGTCTGCCTTCACGGTCGCCACTGAAGCCTGCGGCAGAGCGGTAACCGCGTCCTACGCCTTCACGCCGATCACCCCGGTGGTGCCGTTGAACGCGACGCTGACGGCAAGATCTTGCCGGGCTCTCCCCCCCATCACGTGAACCGGTTTTGCCCGGCGTGCGCATGACGGCGCCCCCCGAGGCTGCCGGGGACTACCCGTTGATCCTGAACACGTCCTCTTCGGGAGAATAGCGGATATCGATCCCGGCCCGTTGGAGCGCGCGCAGATCGGCAGGGCCATCGCGAAGTCCCTCAATGGCGTTCCCGCGCTGTTCGACACCGGCTGCTGCCATCAATTCCTTGAGTTGGCGGTAGTCCACCATCAGTTCGCCGCTGACGGTCACCGTGACATCGAGCCTGCCGGCTCGGACTCCGCCAATATGCAGATCCTTGGCTATGCTGATCACGTCGTTCCCAATCGAGCTTGCCTCATCGGCGCGGAGCATAGCCTCGGGGTTTGCAGGCGGCGAGTTAACCGGCCCGGTCCGGCTCGCGTCCTCGTTCACCGCCGGGGCAAGCGCGTGGCCAGTTGTGGCTTTCGCCGCATCGTCAGCGGTCGCCTCGAAACCGATTATCGGGCGCAGTTCCACATGCGTGGAAATTGAGATGAGCGCGCTGGACACGATCAGGCAGAGGATCATCAGTCGTTCCTCTACGCTGTAACTGCGGCGACCATCCATGCTACGATCCATATATCTTGCATCACCAATGCGCGGCGGCATCGCAAGGCCATTTCTCGTGAATTGTGGCCTGAGTGACCGACCAGCAGACCAGCGTGAGATCGCAAACCGGCCTGTCAGCGAAACCCTATTGCAGCCCTGATCTACGAAGTGTCAAATCTCTCGTCCGCTCCGCTAGGCCCAAGTTGCCGGTAAATCAGTACGGCCATGGCAATGCAGACGAGCGGCGTCGGGTTGACCGAAAGCGGCAAGGCCACCGCCCGGCACAGCAACGGCGAGACATACAGAGCCACGAGCGCCGGCCTCGACCATCGCTGCTTGTAATGCGCGACGAGCCAGAGGACCGGAACGACAAGAAACGGCAAATCGTAGCTGAACAGATAGGGGGTGGCGAGCGGGGTCAGGGCGAGGAGAAGCGCAACCTTGCGCTCGATCGGCGCGTCGATCGACCAGAATCTCCAGATGACCAGGATCGACAGGGTTGTGGCAAGGCCCTGCGCGACAGCGGCGGCTTCCGGCAAGTCCCAAGCTCTCAGCATGGCATAGACGGTCACTTGGCGCAGGAAGAAGGCGTGGTCACCGGCCTCGATCAGATGCTGGCTCACAGCCCAGGATGATGGGTAGGCAAGCCACACGGCGGACCCAAAACACATCCACGAGGCTAATGATGAAATGAGAATGGAGATCGCCGCACCAGCAATCGCCGACCACATTCGGGCGGCTAGTAAGGCGAATGGCATAAGAATTGCGACATGCGGTTTAATAATCAGCAGGCCTATGCAGAGGCCCGCTCGGAAAGGATGATTTCCCAACTGCGACGCGATCAATGCCTGGATGCCACTTGTCAGAAAGCCAGTCTGTGCGTGCCATGCTGCAATGAGCGCGCCAGGAAATCCGGCTATCGGCCACGACATCGTCGGGAATAATCGCCGAGTGGCGACCATCCAGAAGCCAAATGTTACTGCTGACCACGTGATCCAAGCACTGGGGTAGCTGAAAAAGCCAAGTGGCCAGACCCACAGCAAGAAGTGAGGTGGATGAACAAATGGTACCACGTCTGCTGTCTCGACCGTACGCTGGACGGTGCGTATCGCATCGGGGTAGTAAATGTCGGCACCGGACCCCTGCGCGAGCATCCGGGCTGCCGACCAGAACGCCATGAAGTCCGACCCTCCGGGCTTCATCGCCTCCTGAAACATCCACCATAAACTTCCGAAGGAGCAGAAAGTGAGGATGATCGCGTATGCTCTTACGCGGCTGCGATCCAACCATCGAAGTTCGAAGAAGGTGAGGAACCGCATTCTTAGATGATGGTCTGGTCGTCGCAGCAAGGCAAGACAAGAACAGTAAGGCAGTGGGCATCGTTGGTATTTCTTGGGACTCCGACGACGCAGTTTTCTTGACTATGTCGGACCCGAATTCTCTACGAATATCAACCTCTCGCGGACATCTGCAGAGAAGATCGCGCGGGGTGGATTGCTACAAGGGTCCTCGATCAGGAGTTGGATACGGGCGCTATGGCTCGTTTTTGGCATGGCTCTACAATGGCAACCTTGCCTGCGTCATTCCTGCCTGCTCCCCGCCAGTCTCGCAAATCGAAAGGCCGGACGAGTTAGCCCAGGGCGTTGTGGGTCTCTTCGGCGATTTCGGTTGCGCAACTAGAGCGGTTTCGGGCCATTCTGACCCGTCCTGATCACGCTCTGAAGCCCGCTGGAAAGGAAAGGCGCGCAGCAGGGGCTGGGTTGCCCCTGCAAACGACATGACGATGCCAGCGGGCTTCACAGCGCGAAACCCCCTTCGGGGCGGGCCGAATTGGGCTGAGGGCCACGTTTCTCGTCGCTCACGATGCGCTGCATCGCTCGCTCCTGCTCCGCCACCTACCCGATCCCGGCTGGCCCTTGCCGTTCCCCGCATTCCGCGTTGCGGTGTGGGGAATCGTGTGGGGGAAGCGGCTCCGGGGGAGCTTGCCGAAGCGCTGGCCGCTTTTGCTGACAGCAGGGAAGCCGGAGCCGTCTGATAACGGCGAAAAGGCGGGTAAGGAGCCGCTTTTCGGGGCGGTTCTTGCTCCCTCCGATCACACTTGAGACTTCGACAGCGCGGCTGGCGTCTCGCCTGTCATGACAGGCGCAAAACAACCGCGCGCGCCGGATGGTCGCGCGCCATGCGGCCATGGAGTTATGGCCCACCCCCGCCGCCTCCAAGCCGGTAATTCAGGCGTTCCACGCAAGCGCGGGCGGGATGGCAGCGGCGCTCTTGCAAACGGAGATATGCGGAACAGCGGTCCGAGCGCGAGTTCGACCCGTGCAGGCCTCAAGGCTGCTCTCCGATGATCCCGCGCTTGGTCAGCCAGCCCTTCACCAAGTTCGGGCCAGATCGCATGACACGCCTCGGGCGTCCGCCGCGCCTTGCATCGTTCACTCCGGCAGGGGGATTGGCTGCGCTGCCGGATCGAGCCCGCGCATCGTGCGCCACAGCAGCCCGATTGCGACCATCAGCAGCGCCAGCGAGACGAGGTAGGGCGCGCCCGGGAAGAACAGGCCTGTGTCGTCAGCAAAATGGCCGAAGATCTGGGTCATCATTACCGGGCCGATGATCGAGGTGAGGCTCACCGTGCTGGCAATTGCGCCCTGCAATTCGCCCTGCGCATCCTCGCTCACCCGCACCGTCATCAGGCTCTGCATCGCGGGGAAGGTCATGCCGGTCAGTGCGCCGACGATGATGGCGGCGATCACCATCGGGGTGCCGGTGGCAAAGGCCAGAAGCAAGTAGGAGGGAATCCCCAGCAGCAGACTGTAGCGCGCGGTGTTGGCCGCGCCGAAGCGGGCGATGCTCTTGCCGGTCAGTACTGCCTGTGCCGTGCCGATCAGCACGCCGTAGAACGAGACGGTGAGGCCGCTGACGGTCGGGCTCCACCCGAACTCAAGCTCACCCCAATAGGCCCAGATCGACAACTGTGCCTGCGCGGCGAGCTGCATGAAGAAGGCGACCACGAGGCAGGACAGCACGAAAGGCGTGCGCGCCATCTGGATCAGCGAACCCAGCGGGTTGGCGCGAGTGAGGTCGAAGGCACGGCGGCGCTCTGGCGGCAGTGTCTCGCGCAGGAACACAAGCCCGCCGATCACGCCCAGACCCGCAAGGCTCGCCGCGATGATGAAGGGCGCGCGGGTGCCGATCTCGCCCGCGATGCCGCCCAGCGCCGGGCCGAGCACGAAGCCTGCCGCCCCCGCGCCGCCGAGCATCCCGAAGGCTGCGCCGCGCCTCTCGGCCGGGATGCAATCGGCGATGCAGGAATTGGCCGCCGCCCAGCTTGCCCCCATCACCCCCGACACCATTCGCCCCGCCACCAGCCACGCCAGCGTCGGCGCCCAGGCCATCACGGCGTAATCGACCGTGAGCAGAAAAAGTGTGATCAGCAGCACCGGCCGCCGCCCGAACCGGTCACTGAGGCCTCCGATGAAGGGCGCACACAGGAACTGCATCCCGGCATAGGCGAAGGTCAGCAAGCCGCCGATCTCGGCAGAGCGATCAAGGCTGGTCTGCGCGATCTCGCCGATCAGGCGCGGCATGACGGGCAGGATCAGCCCGATGCCGAGCATGTCGACAAACACGATGAACGCCACCGCCGCCAGAATATGCGAGCTTTTCCCCCTCATATTCAGATCATTGCATGATTCGCAGGAGACGTCTCGTGCTTTGTTGTCACGGTCATGCGTGCCCTCCAACGG